>NZ_CP020700.1:900000-1127500 GCF_003932715.1 Streptomyces tsukubensis
GACGACGTCCACGGCGCTCCCGGCATCGTCGGCTACTACCGGGCCGCGGCACCGGTCACCGAGACGGCACTCACGGAGCTGCTGGCGGCTTCGCTGCCCGCGTACATGGTGCCCTCCGTGCTGGTCGCCGTGGACCGCTTCCCGACCACCGTCAACGGCAAGCTGGACCGGGCCGCGCTGCCCGCACCACCGTCAGGCGCCCCGGCCCCGGCCGTCGCGGACAGCGGTCTCTCGGCCTCGGAGCGGCTGATCGGGGACGTGTGGACGACCGTCCTGCGGGCGTCGTCCGTCGGCCCCGACGACAACTTCTTCAAGCTGGGCGGCCATTCGCTGCTGGCCATCAAGCTGGTGTCGCGGGTCCGGTCCGAGCTGGGCGTGGCCCTGCCGGTGAAGGCCGTCTACGCCCATCCGCGGCTGCGGGACCTCGCCGCGCACATCGACGGGCTCGTCGCAGCCCAGGACGGATGAGGACACTTCCGTGAACCCATTGTCGTTCGCCCAGCGCCGTCTCTGGTTCCTGGGGCGGCTGGCGGGCCCCTCGGCCGCCTACAACGCCCCGGTAGTGCTCCGGCTGGACGGGGTGCCCGACCCGGCGGTGCTCGGCGCGGCCCTCGTCGACGTCGTCGAACGGCACGAGGTGCTGCGCACCGTACTGCCCGCGGGGCCGGACGCCGAGCCCGGGACGGAGGTACGGGACGCCTCGGCGCTGCCGCCGCCGGAGGTGGTCCACTGCCCGGCGTCCGAGGTGGAGGACCGGGTGGCCGCGTTCGTACGGGAGCCGCTCGACGTCACCGCCGGGCTCCCGCTGCGGGTCGCGCTGTTCGTCCCGCAGGACGCGGCGGCCGGGCCCGGAAGCGGAACCGACGGGGGCGATGCTGCTGACGGGCCCCGGTCCGTGCTGGTGCTGCTCGTGCATCACATCGCCACCGACGGCTGGTCCGTCCGCCCGCTGCTGCGCGATCTGGACACCGCCTGCACGGCCCGGCTCGCGGGCCGGGCGCCCGCCTGGGAGCCGCTGCCGGTCCAGTACGCCGACTACGCGCTCTGGCAGCGGGACCTGCTCGGTGACCCGGGCGATCCGGGGAGCCTCGCGGCGGAGCAGCTCGCGCACTGGCGGCGGGTACTCGACGGGGCGCCCGGGGTGACGCCCCTGCCCATGGACCGGCCGCGGCCCGCCGAACCGTCCGGGCGCGGGGCGACCCTGACCGCGCACATCCCGGCCGCCGACCACGGCGCTCTGCTGGCCGTGGCCCGGGAGCACGGGGCCAGTGCGCCGATGGTGGTACGGGCCGCCCTGGCGGCCGCGCTCTCCGCGGCCGGCTGCGGCTCCGACCTGGTGATCGGCACCCCGGTCGCGGGCCGCCCCGAGGAGGAGCTGAACGACCTCGTCGGGTTCTTCGTCAACACCCTGGCCCTGCGGACGGACGTATCGGGCGAGCCGACCCCGGCGGCGCTCGTCGAACGGGTCCGCGACGCCGATCTCATCGCGTACGAACACCAGGACCTGCCCTTCGAACTGCTGGTGGAGGAGCTGGCGCCCGAACGGTCCCTCGGCCACCATCCGCTGTTCCAGGTGATGCTGACCGTCGACGGTGCCGAGGGCCCGGAGGGCGCCAGGTCCGCCGGGCCGGTACCGCTGGGGCCGGGGCTGACCGGTGTCCAGGGCACCGCGGATCTCGCGGCCGCCAAATTCGACCTCACCTTCTTCTGCGCCCGGCTGGCGGCCCCCGACGGCTCCCCCGCCGGACTCGACCTGGCACTGGGCTACGCCGTCGACCTGTTCGACGAGGCCACGGCGGAACTGCTCCTGGACCTCTTCGTCCGGGCCCTGAAGGCCTTCGCCCACGCCCCCGGGCTGCCGCTCGGCCCGACGTCCCTGACCACTGCGGAGGAGCGGGTCGCACTGACGGCCCGTCATACGGCGGCGGTGCGGACCACCGTGACACCGCCCACCGTCCGGGCCGGTCGGCGCGATCTCGGCGCCCCCCGGGAGGAGATCCTCCGCGGGCTCTTCGCCGAAGTCCTGGGCCGCCCCCGGATCGGGCCGGACGACAGCTTCTTCCGCACCGGCGGGCATTCGCTCCTCGCGGGCAGGCTGGTCAACCGGATCCGGGCCGTCCTGGGCCTGGAGGCAGGCATCCGGGATCTGTTCCTGGCCCCCACCCCGGCGGCCCTGCACCGCAGGCTCACCGAGGCCGCCCGGACGGGAGCGGGCGCCGTGCCCCGACCCGTACCGCGGCGGATACCGGAGTCCGCACGGCCGGAGCGGCTGCCGCTGTCGGCGTCGCAGCGGGCGCTCTGGCTGCTCGCCCGGATCGACGGACCGTCCGCCGCGTACAACGCGCCGGTCGTGCTCCGGCTCGACGGTACGCCCGACCCGGCCGCACTCGGCGCGGCCCTCGCCGACGTCGTCGTACGGCACGAGGTGCTGCGCACCGCCTATCCGCAGCTCGGCGGGGAACCGTACCAGCTGATCACGGCCGATTTCGCTCCCGTCCTCGCCACCGTCCCGTGCACCGGCCCGGATGAACTCGAACGGCGGGTGGTCGAGTTCGGCCGGACACCGCTCGACCCCACCGACGGGGTCCCGCTGCGGGCGGCGCTGTTCACCACCGGCGGCGGGGGCTGCGCCCTGGTCCTGCTGGTCCACCACATCGCCGTCGACGGCTGGTCCCTCGCGCCGCTGCTGCACGATCTGGACACCGCCTACACGGCCCGGCTCGCGGGCCGGGCGCCCGCCTGGGAGCCGCTGCCGCTCGGCTATGCCGACTACGCGCTCTGGCAGCAGGAGCTGCTCGCCGAGCCGGACACCCTCCTGGACCACTGGCGGAAGGCGCTGGACGGACTGCCGGAGCGGACGGACCTGCCGTACGACCGGCCCCGGCCGGCCGAACCCACCGGCCGCGGCGGCACCGTCACCGCCCGGCTCGGCCCCGAGGCGCACAGCGGGCTGGCCGCGCTCGCCCGGGAGCGGAACGCCAGCCTGTTCATGGTGGTACGGGCGGCCCTCGCCGCCGGGCTGTCGGCGGCCGGGGCGGGCACCGACCTCGCCGTCGGCACCCCGGTGTCGGGGCGCTCCGACGCGGCGCTCCACGATCTCGTCGGCTGCTTCGTCAACTCCCTGGTGCTGCGGGCCGACACCTCCGGCGATCCCACGGCCGCGGAGCTGGTGGACCGGGTCCGGGAGGTGGACCTCGCCGCCTTCGACCATCAGGACCTGCCCTTCGAACTGCTGGTGGAGGAGTTGGGCGAGGCGTCCGGACGGGTCCTCGGCGAGCACCCCTTCTTCCGGGTGATGCTGACCGTACGGACCGCGGGTGCGGCGGTCGGCTCCGGCCCGGTCCGGCTCGGCCCGCTGACCGCCGACGCCGGGTCCGTCGATCTCGGGGCGGCGAAGTTCGATCTGAGCTTCCACTGCGAGGAGGAGGCCGACGGCGGACTGCGGCTGCTCCTCGGCTATGCGCGGGACGTGTTCGACGAGCCGACGGCCGCACTGCTGCTCGATGTGTACGGCAGGGCGCTCGCGGCGTTCGCCGCGGACGCGGGACGGCCGCTGTCCGCGCTCGGGCTGGTCACCGCGGCGGAGTCGGCGGGGCTTGCGGCCCGCAGGGAGCGGCTCGCCACGGCGGAGACGGAGGCAGCGGCGGAGGAGGCGTTCTCGCGGGCGGAGACCGGGCATCCCCGGGTGGAGCTGCTCTGCGGTCTGTTCGCGGAGGTACTCGACCGGCCGCGGGTCGGCCCCGGTGACAACTTCTTCCGCATCGGCGGGCATTCGCGGCTCGCGAGCCGGCTGGTCAACCGGATCCGGGCGGTCCTGGGCGTGGAGACGGGGATCCGTGATCTCTTCCTCGCGCCGACGCCCCTGGCGCTGCACGGGCGGCTCCCTGCGGGCCCGCTCGCCGGGGCGCGGCCGCCGCTGCGCCGTGCGGAGCGGCCCGAGCGGATCCCGCTCTCCCCTGCCCAGCGGCGGCTGTGGTTCACCGACCAGCTGGACGGGCCGTCGGCGGCGTACAACATCGCGCTGGTACGGCGGCTCGACCGGCCGCTGGACCCGGCCGTGCTCGCCGCCGCGCTCGCCGATGTCGCCGAACGGCACGAGGTGCTGCGGACCGTCTACCGGGTCGAGGGCGGGGAACCGTACCAGCTCGTCCTGGACGGGGCCCGGCCGCAGCTGGAGCTGGGCTTCCCCGTCGATCCGGCGGCCGCCGTGGACGAGGCGGCGGGCCAGGTCTTCGACCTGTCGCGCGATCTGCCGTTCCGGGCGCGGCTGTTCCTGCCCTCCGACGGCGGCGGGCAGCAGACCCTGGTACTGCTGCTGCACCACATCGCGGCCGACGGCTGGTCCGTCGACTGCCTGCTCACCGATCTGGCCGCCGCCTACACCGCCCGGGCCGCGGGCTCGGCGCCCTGCTGGGCGCCCCTGCCCGTGCAGTACGCGGACTACGCGCTCTGGCAGCGGGAGCTCCTCGGCAGCGGGCAGGAGGACCGGCTCGGTTTCTGGGAACGGACCCTCGACGGGCTGCCGCCGCTGACGGATCTGCCCGCCGCCCGGCACCGGCCACCGGTGCCCTCCGGGCGGGGCGCGGTCACCGGATTCACCGTGCCGGGGCCGGTGCGGGCCGGTCTCGAACGGATCGCCCGGTCCACCGGCAGCACCCTGTTCATGGTGGTCCACGCGGCCCTCGCGGCCGTTCTCGCGCGCTGCGGCGCCGGGCCCGACCTCGCGGTCGGCACGGTGGTCGCGGGCCGGGACGACCAGGCACTCGGCGGTCTCGTCGGCTTCTTCGTCAATACGCTGGTGCTGCGCACCGACACCTCGGGCGACCCGTCCTTCGACGGGCTGGTGCGGCGGGTGCGGGAGGCCGATCTGGCGGCCTACGCCCACCAGGACGTGCCGTTCGACCTGGTCGTCGAAGAGGTCAACCCGCACCGTTCGTCGGCCCATCATCCGCTGGTGCAGGTGATGCTGCGGGTGGACCCGGAGCCGGACGGCGGCACGGGCGGCGGGACGGACGGGCCGCTGGCGGGTGAGGCACTGCCCTTCGGATCGTCGACCGCGAAGGCGGACCTGACGTTCGCGCTGGCGGGAGGCGCCGGGCACAGCGGTCTGGACGGTGTCCTGGAGTATGCGACGGATCTGTACGAGGAAGCCGGGGCGGAGCGGCTGGCCGCCCTGCTCGTCGGCGCGCTGGCCCGGTTCGCGGCGGATCCCGGGACCCGGATCGGGGCGCTCCCGGACGGACCGGGGCGGCCGGGCCCGGGGCCTTGGGCGACCGTCGCGGGCTATCCGGTCGACCTCGGGCACGTCCGGGACGTCCTCGCCGCACGGCCCGGGGTCACCGGCGCGGAGGTCGCGGTCGACGACGGGCGGCTCACGGCCCGGCTGACGGGCGAGGTCACGGAGGCGGAGGCCCAGTCGTGGGCGGCGGAACGGCTGCCGGAGTACGCGGTGCCGGGGCTGGTCACGGTGACGCGGCCCGGTGGCGGCCGCCCTGCGGGCCCCGGGGAGCCGCCACCCGGCGACGATCGGCTGCCGCTGGTGCTGGCGCTGTTCCGGGAGGTGCTCGACGGCAAGGAGGTGACGGAGGACGCGAACTTCTTCCGCTCGGGCGGGCATTCGCTGCTGGCGGTGCGCCTGCTGAATCGCGTCCGCGCGGAGCTGGGGCGTGAGCTGACGCTGCGGGACGTGTTCCGGCATCCGACACCGGTGGCGCTGGCGGGGCTGCTGGACGCGGCGCCGGTACCGCCCGCGGTGCCCGCGTTGAGGAGGAGGGTGAGGCGGGCGCGTTGAGCCGCGGGCTCCGGTGCGGGGACTACTCAAGTGCCATGAGCTGTTGACCGTCGGCCGCGGCCCGAGTGTGGCTGTTCGCGCAGTTCCTCGCGCCCCCAAGATGCCTCCCTCCAGGCCCTCGCAGAGTCCGCCGTACCGGGGACTCGGGATTCCCAGGGCGTCAGGGGGAAGTGCCCAGGGGCGCTGGGGGTCCCCCCACGCCGCCAGGCGTAGGGGGCGGAACTGCGCGAGCAACCCATGACGGTGGTCAGTCGACCGACAACAGCTCATGGCACATGCATGGTCGCCCACCAACAGCCACCGGCAGCTTGCCCCGGCAGAGCGCGGCGCCGGAGCTGCCCCGGCAACTGCCCGGCCCGGCCCCCGCCGGCTCGTACGTTTGCTGCGCGGGCCCTTCGATCCGGCCCGTCCACCCCGCTCCCCTTCTTCCGGAGGCCACGCGATGCCCTCGACCGCTCCCACCGCCTCCACCACAACCGACGCCGGAACCGACGCCGCACCGGACGCCACGGATCCGGAGCGGGTGCCACTGTCGTACGCCCAGCGGAGGCTCTGGTTCCTTAACCGGCTTGAGGGGCCGTCCCCGACGTACAACCTGCCGCTGGTGGTCCGGCTGGACTCGGTGCCCGAGCGCGGAGCGCTGGAGGCGGCGCTGGCCGATGTGCTGGAGCGGCACGAGGTGCTGCGGACGGTGTATCCGGCGGACGAGCACGGCGAGCCGTACCAGCGGATCCTGGACGGGGCGCGCCCCGAACTCGCCGTACGGTCCTGCACGCCCGGCGAGGTGGCCGCCGAGGTGGCCCGGTTCACCGCGGGGACCTTCGATCCGGAGACCGGGCTGCCGCTGCGGGCGGCGCTGTTCCTGCCGGGCGGCGGGTCCGCCGTACTGGTGCTGCTGACCCATCACATCGCGACCGACGGCTGGTCGGTGGGCCCGCTGCTGCGGGATCTCGGCACCGCCTACGACGCCAGGACCGCCGGTGCCGGGCCGCGGTGGGAGCCGCTGCCGGTGCAGTACGCGGACTACACGCTGTGGCAGCGGGAGCTGCTCGCGGACGATACGGCGCTCGCCGCCTACTGGCGGGAGGCGCTCACCGGACTGCCGCCGCTGCTCGACCTGCCCGCCGACCGGCCGCGGCCCGTCGCGCCGAGCGGCCGGGCCCGTACCCTCACCGCCGTACTGGACCCCGCGGCGCACGCCGGGCTCTCGGCGCTGGCCACCGGGGCCGGTGCCAGTCTGCTGATGGTGGCGCGGGCCGCGCTCGGCACGGCGCTCGACGTCTGCGGCGCCGGTCCCGATACGGCCGTCGGCACACCGGTCGCGGGCCGCTCCGACGAGGCCCTGGACGAGCTGGTCGGCTTCTTCGTGAACTCCCTGGTCCTGCGGGCCGATGTCGCGGGCCCCGCGGGTCCGGAGGAGCTGGTGGCCAGGGCCCGGGACGCCGCGCTGGGGGCGTACGCCCATCAGGAGCTGCCGTTCGACCGGCTGGTGGAGCTGCTCAATCCGCGCCGGGCGCCGGGCGCGAACCCGCTGTTCCAGGTGACCCTGGCGGTGCAGGAGGCGGCGGATCCGGCGGCGGACGAGGTACGGATCGGTTCCGTGCTGCGCGGCCGGTTCGAGGAGACCGGTCTCGACGCGGCGAAGTTCGATCTCGCGGTGACCTGTGTCGCCCGCCCGGGGCACGGCGGTCTGGAGCTGTGGTGGACCTATGCCGAGGACCTCTTCGACGAGTCGACGGCGCGACTGCTTCTCGATGTGTACGTACGCGCCCTCGGCCGGTTCGCCGAGGGCGGGGACTCCCCGGTGCGGCCGGAGGAGCTGCTGCCGGAGGCGGAGCGGGCCCTGCTGGCCGCCAGGCCCGCGCGGACCGGCACGGTCCCGGACACCGATCCGGAGACGGCGGCCGATCCGAAAACCGCGGCCGATCCGGAGACGGTGGCCGTGCTCCGCCGCCTCTTCGTCGAGATCACCCGCCGCGCTTCGGTGGGCCCGGACGACAACTTCTTCGCCGTCGGCGGGCATTCCATGGCGGGCGTCCGGCTGGTGAACCGGATCCGGTCGCTCCTGGGGGTGGAGCTGCGGCTGCGGGACCTGTTCCTGGCGCCCACCCCGGCCCGCCTCGCCGCCCGGCTCGCCGCCGGGGGCACCGGGGCCCGGCCGGGGGGCGGCCGGTCCGGGCCGGCCGCCGTACCGCGGGCCGAGCGGCCCGGGCGGCTTCCGCTGTCGTACGCCCAGCGCAGACTCTGGTTCACCGGCCGGCTGGAGGGGGCGACCCGCTCGTACAACCTTCCCTTCGTGGTGCGGCTCGACCGACCGCTGGACCCGGCGGTCCTCACCGACGCTCTCGCAGACGTCGCGGAACGGCACGAGGTGCTGCGCACCGTCTACCGGGCCGACGACGGGCAGCCTTACCAAGAGGTACGGGAGCGGGTCCGGCCGGTGCTCCAGGTCGTGCGGGCCCGGCCGGAGGAGGAGGCGTCCGCCGTCGACGCGGCGGCCGGTCATGTCTTCGACCTGGCGGCCGAGATCCCGTTCCGGGCCTGTCTCGTCGAGACCGGCCCCGACGGCGGCGGGCAGATCCTCGTACTGCTGGTGCACCACATCGCGGCCGACGGCTGGTCCGCGGGGCCGCTGCTGGCCGATCTCGCCGCCGCCTGCACGGCCCGGCTGGGCGGGGCGGCCCCCCGCTGGGATCCGCTGCCCGTGCAGTACGCCGACTACACCCTGTGGGAACGGCAGCTGCTGTCCGGGCCCGGAGCGGCGGCGCAGCGGGCCTACTGGCGCGACCGGCTGGCGGGGGCACCGCCCGTACTGGAACTCACCCCGGCGCGGACCCGTCCCGCGGAGGCCACGCACCGGGGCGCGGCCGCCGTCGTCCCTCCTCTGGACGCGGCCGTCCACACCGCTCTCGACCGGCTGGCCCTGGCGCACGGCGCGACCCTGCTGATGGTGGTGCAGGCGGCGTTGGCCGCGGTGCTGACCCGGCACGGCGCGGGCACCGACCTGCCGCTGGGGACGGTGGTCGCGGGCCGGGACGACCAGGCCCTGGAGCAGTTGGTGGGCTTCTTCGTCAACACGCTCGTGCTGCGGACCGACACCTCGGGCAACCCGTCCTTCACGGAGCTGCTGGAGCGGGTCAGGGAGACCGATCTCGCGGCCTTCGCACATCAGCAGCTCCCCTTCGACCTGGTGGTGGAGGAGCTCAATCCGGTACGGTCCACGGCCCACCACCCGCTGGTGCAGGTGATGGTGCAGGTCCATCCGGCGGAGCGGGCGCCCGTGCCGGGTTCGCCGCTGTCCGGCACTCCGGTGCCCGCCGCCTCCGGCTTCACCAAGTTCGACCTCACGCTGGCGCTGCGCGAAACCCGGGACGCCTCGGGTGCCCCGGCCGGTCTGGAGGGCGTACTCGAATACGCGCTGGACCTCTACGACACGGACACCGCGGCCCAGTTGGCGGCGCATGTGGCGCGGCTGCTGCGGGTGGTGGCCGGTGCTCCGGACATCCGGATCGGTGACGTACCGCTGCTCTCCGGGGAGGAGGCCGGGCGGCTGCTGGTGGAGTACAACGCCACCGAGGTGCCGCGGGTGCTGCCGGGGCTGGTGCACGAGCGGTTCGAGGAGCAGGCCCGCCGTACGCCGCTCGCGGTCGCGGTCCGCTACGGGGACGAGACGCTGACCTTCGCCGAGCTGAACCGGCGGGCGAATGCGTTGGCGCACCGGCTGATCGGCGCGGGGACGGCGCCGCACGGCGCGGTGGGGCTGCTCCTGGACCGTACTCCGCTGCTGCTGGTGGCGGCGCTGGCGGCGCTGAAGTGCGGGGCGGCGTACGTACCGCTGGACCCGCGGCTGCCGGACACCCGGATCGCGATGATCATGGAGGATACGGGTGCTCGGGTCCTCGTCACCGAGGAGGCGTACGCCTCGGCGGAGCCGGTGGCCCGGCAGCTGGCGGCCGGGGTGCGGGTGCTGTCGGCGGACACCCCCGTGCCCGGCGGCCGGAGCACCGGGCCGCGGGTGGCGGTGGGCGAGGACGCCCTGATGTACGTGATGTTCACCTCGGGCTCCACGGGCCGCCCGAAGGGTGTCGGGGTCACCCACCGCAATGTGGTGGAGCTGGTCACCGACCGCTGCTTCGACCACCGCAACCACCGGCGGATGCTGGTGCATTCGGCGATCGGGTTCGACGCCTCCGTGTACGAGCTGTGGGTGCCGCTGCTGAACGGCGGGGAGCTGGTGTTCGCGCCCGGTTCCGGTACGGACCTCGCGGAGCTGGACCATGCGATCCGCTCCCACGGGGTGACCGCCGCCTACTTCACCATGGGCCTGTTCCACATCATGGCCGACGAGGGGCTGGACACGCTGAAGCTCCTGGACGAGGTGTGGACCGGCGGGGACGTGGCCTCCCCGGCCGCCCTCCAGCGGGTGCTGGACCACTGCCCGGACACGGTCCTGGTGCACAGCTACGGCCCGACGGAGACCACGTTCGCCTCGCACCACCAGCGGCTGGACACGGACTGCCGGGTGCTGCCGGGTGTGTTCCTCGGCGCCGCGCTGGACAACACCCGGGTGTACGTCCTGGACGGGGCGCTGCGGCCGGTTCCGGTGGGCGTCGCCGGGGAGATGTATCTCGCGGGCAGTCAGGTGGCCCGCGGCTATCTGGGCCGGCCGGGGCTGACCGCGGAGCGGTTCGTCGCCGATCCGTTCGCCGCCGACGGCGGCCGGATGTACCGCACGGGCGATCTGGTGCACTGGACGGCCGGTGGTGAACTGCGGTTCCTGGGGCGGGCGGACGGCCAGGTCAAACTCCGGGGCTTCCGCATCGAGCCCGGTGAGATCGAAGAGACCCTGGCCCGGCATCCGGATGTGGGACGGGCCGCGGTGGCCGTCGTCGACGACGGTCCCGGCGGTAAGCGGCTGGTGGCCTACGCGGTGCCGCGCGCCGGGCGGACCCCGACGGAGCAGGGGCTGCTGCGCTGGGCGGCCGCCGAACTCCCGGAGCACATGGTGCCGTCGGCGCTGATGCTGCTGGACGACATCCCGCTGACCGTGAACGGCAAACCGGACCGCGGGGCGCTGCCCGCGCCCGCTCCGGCCGCCGCCCCGTCGGGGCGGGCGCCGCGGACTCCGCGCGAGGAGGTGCTGTGCGGGCTGTTCGAGGAGATCCTCGGGGTGACGGGTGTCGGCATCGACGACAGTTTCTTCGCCCTGGGCGGGCATTCGCTGCTGGGAGTCCGGCTGGTGAGCCGGACGCGGACGGCGCTCGGGCTGGAGCTGGGCGTCCGGGACCTGTTCCGCACGCCGACGGTCGCGGGGCTGCTCGCGGACGAACCGTCGGGCTTCGACCCGATGGGCGTCCTGCTGCCGCTCCAGCCCGGCGGCACCCGGCGGCCGCTGTTCGCACTGCACCCCGGCACCGGCGTCGGCTGGACGTACGTGGGGCTGGCCCGGCATCTGGGCCCGGACCAGCCGCTGTACGCGATCCAGGCCAGGGCGCTGTCGGAGCTGGGGCACAGTCCGGAATCGGTCGAGGAGATGGCCCGCGAGTATCTGGAGCACATCCGGCGGATCCAGCCGCAGGGCCCGTACCGCTTCCTCGGCTGGTCGTTCGGCGGCACCCTGGCCCATGCGCTGGCGGTGATGCTGGCGGAGCAGGGCGAACGGACCGAGCTGCTGGCGATGATGGACGTCCATCTGCAGCCGACCGAGCCCGAACGGCACCGGATGACCCCGGCGGAGAAGCGGGAGATGCTGGTCGGCGACGCGACCGACGAGCCCGAGGACGCGCCCTTCGACGTGGCGGGGCTGATCGGGCTGGTCCGGGAGACCGATCCGGTGCTGGGCGGTTTCTCCGACGACGAGATCCGTTCGGTGATCGGCGCCTCCATCGACCATGCGGAAATCGTGAAACTCTATGCGCCCCGTCCGGTGAAGACACAGATGCTGTTCTTCGCGGCCCGGGGAGAGGGCGCCCCTGAGAGCACTCTTTCACAATCCTGGATTCCCTATGTCGACGGCACCGTCGAACAGCACACCATCGGGGTCATCCACACCAGGATGGGCGAGCCCGAACCCCTGGAAAAAATCGGCCTTATCCTTTCCGACGCTTTGAGGAGCCTGTCATGACGAACTCCACCAACCCTTTCGACGACCCCGACGGCATCTTCCACGTGGTGGTCAACGACGAGGGGCAGCACGCCCTGTGGCCGGTCTTCGCGGACATCCCCGCAGGCTGGGAGGGGGTTTGGGGGCCGGGCCCGAGGGCCGGTGCGCTGGAGTACGTGGAGGCCAACTGGACCGACATCCGGCCGAAGAGCCTGCTCGCCCAGTACGCCTGACCGGGCTCCGCCCTCCCTTTCCCGAAGACCGCCGGCCGCGGTCCGGACACACTCCGGACCGCGGCCCTTCCGTATGACCCGGGGAAGGCAACCCGATATTCCGGGCGACCTCTCCGCTCTCTCCGCGACCTCGCCGACCCGATTCGGCGCCCTCTTTCTGTTTCCACTTTCTGCGCCGATTCTGCCGCCTGCAACTTCCCCTTCCCGAACCGTATCGTCCCTATATTTTCGGCATGCGACGACGGAGTTTGACGATACTGCTGACCGGTACCGCATCGGATTCCCACACCTGGAATCTGGTCTACCTCCGGCTCTTCCTGGAGGAGCGCGGCCACCGGGTGAGGTGCCTGGGGCCCTGTGTCCCCGACGAACTGCTGGTGGCGGCGTGCACGGAGTCGGCGCCCGAGCTGGTCGTCATCAGCAGCGTCAACGGTCACGGCTACCGCGACGGGCTCTCCGCCGTCCGGTCCCTGCGCTCCGCCGGGCTGGGCCTGCCGGTCGTCGTCGGCGGCAAGCTCGGTGTCGCGGGACGGACCGATCCGGCCCAGCGGGCCCTGCTGCTGGAGGCGGGCTGCGACGCGGTCTTCGACGACGGGGACGTCGAGGCGCTGCGGGTGTTCGCGGCGGATCTGGCCTCGGCCGTCCGGCCGCCCGTACCGGCGCTTCCCCGGATCGTGGTTCCCCGGGCCGTGGCATGAGACCCGGCGGCACGGTCCTCATCGCCCCGGACGACCTCCGGGACGGCGGCACGGACCCTCGGGGCCCGGATTCGTTCGGCGGGTTCGTCGCCCGGGCCGCCCGGGCCGGCCGGCTCGTGGTCCAGCCCCGGATGGGGTTCTCCGACCCCGCCCGGATGCGGACGGGGCTGGCCGCGACCCGGTCCGCCGCCGCGGTCACCGTCGGCACGCTCACCATCGACAGCTACACCCGGGTCGGCGATCACGCCGCGGCCCGTACCGCCGTCGCCGAAGGCGCCCGGCTCAACGGCTATCCCATCACCGCCCACTCCGCCGAGCGGACCCGGGCCGTACTCGACGGAATCGCGGGTCCGGCATTCCCGGTGCAGGTGCGGCACGGTTCGTCCCGGCCCGCGGCCATCGTCCGGGCGCTGGCCGCGGCCGGTCTGCACGCGACGGAGGGCGGCCCCGTCTCGTACTGCCTGCCCTACGGGCGCACCCCGCTCGCGGAATCGGTGGAGAACTGGGCACGGGCCTGTGAACTCCTCGCCGAACTGGTGCCCGCCCCGGCGCTGCCGCATCTGGAGAGCTTCGGCGGCTGCATGCTCGGCCAGCTCTGCCCGCCCGGTCTGCTGGTGGCGCTCAGTCTGCTGGAGGCCCTGTTCTTCACCCGGCACGGCATCCGCAGCGTGTCCCTCAGCTTCGCCCAGCAGACGGACCCCGCGCAGGACGCCGAAGCCGTCCGGGCGCTGCACCGGCTGGCCGCGGAGTTCCTGCCGCCGGACACCGACCGGCACGTGGTCCTCTACACCTATATGGGGGTGTATCCGCGGACCGAACGCGGCGCGACCCTGCTGCTGGAGGCGTCCGCACGGCTCGCGGTGGAGGCGGGTGCCCAGCGGCTGATCGTGAAGACGGCCGCGGAGGCGCACCGGATTCCGACGGTACGGGAGAACCTGCGGGCGCTGGAGACCGCGGCCGTCGCCGCGGACCTCGCCGCACGCGCCCGGCCCCGGGCGCCGATCGTCCCGGACCCCGCCGAGGACGGGGGCGGCGACAACGCCGTCTACCACGAGGCACGGGCCTTCGTGGAGGCCGTCCTCGACCTCGGCGACGACCTCGGGCGGGCGCTGCGGACCGCCTTCGCCCGGGGCGTGCTGGATGTGCCGTTCTGCCTGCACCCCGACAACGCGGGCCGCAGCCGCAGTTTCCTGGACTCCGCCGGGCGGCTGCGCTGGGCGGAGACCGGCGGTATGCCGATACCGCCCGACACGGCGCCGGACGGCGCCCCTACCCCGCTGACCTCCGACGGGCTGCTGGCCGCGCTGTACTCCGTCGCGACCCGTTACGACACCCCGGCACCGGGCGGCCGGATCCTCTCCGCCGCCCCCTCGCCTTCCTGAACCCCCACCCGATCGTCTGGAGTCGACCGTCATGGAACCCGCCCGCGTATCCGTCCCCGTCCTTCCGCTCCTCGGTGACCATCTGGCGTCGCCGCGGCTGCGGTCCGCGATGCTCGTCCAGCAGGAGGCGCTGTACGCGGCGCGGGAGTTCCTGCGCGGCGAGGGCTTCACCGAACTGCTGCCCCCGCTGATCGGCCCGGTCACCGACCCCGGCGGCCGGGGCGCCAAGGCCCTCGACGTCGACTACTACGGGCAGACGTACAAGCTGATGACCAGCGCGATCCTCTACAAGCAGGCGTCGCTGCAGGGCTTCCCGCGGCTGTTCTACATCGCCCCGAACATCCGGGTGGAGCCGCCGGAGACCGCCGGAACGGGCCGCCATCTGGTGGAGTTCCACCAGATCGACGTGGAGATCGCGGGCGCGAGCCGCGAGGACGCGCAGGCGGTCGCCGCCGGTCTGCTGACCCGGGTGGTGGAGCACGTCTGGACGACCGTTCCCGACATTCTGCGGGAACTCGGCCGCGACGAGGCCGACTTCGCCGAACTGCGGGCCGGGAAGTTCGACCGCTGCACCCACGAGGAGGCGGTGTCCCGGCTGGCGGCCCTCGGCCATGTGCAGAGCCCGGACGCCGAGATCGACTGGGAGGCGGAGCGGATCCTGTCGCTGGACGCCGGACAGCCGTTCTTCGTCGACGACTATCCGAAGGGCTCCCGCGGCTTCTACGACCGGGAGGACCCCGAACGCCCCGGTGTGCTGCGGAACTTCGACCTCATCGCGCACGGCGGCTACGGCGAACTGGTCAGCGGCAGCGAGCGCGAGGCCGACTACGCGACGATCGTCACCCGGATGCGGGAGAGCGGCGAGAACCCGGCGAAGTACGCCTGGTACCTGGACGTGGCGCGCCGCGGCCTCTCCCCCAGCGCGGGCTTCGGGATGGGACTCCAGCGGCTGGTCCGCTTCCTGACCGGGCTGGACGCCCTGTGGCAGGTCAGCGCCTATCCGAAGCTGCCGGGGGTGATCACGCCGTGAGTACGGGCACGGTGACGGCGGCCGGCTTTCCCGAGGAGGCGGTACGGGCCCGGGCCCGGCACGGCGCCGCGGAGGTCTTCCCGCCGTCCGGGGAGTACGGGACGGGCCTGTTCGGCGCCGGGGCCGCGGGCGGACCGGGTGCTCCGGCCCCGGAATCCGGCGGGACCCCGGCGGCGGTCGCGCCCTGGGGCGGCGGGCCGCCGGATGCGCTGGACGCCCTGCGTCCCGCGCCGCCGGTGTTCATGCCGCGGCGGCTGGAGAAGCTCATCGCACTGGGCCGGGAGCCCGGCCACGACGACGTCGAACTGCACTCCGGGATCGGCGGTTTCGACGCCGCGCTGCCGGTGTACCTCTCGGCATTCGGGTCGACCCGCGCGGGCAGCGGCGATCTCGCGGTGGCGGCGGCCCGCCAGGCGGGACGGCTCGGGATCCCCATGGTCGTCGGGGAGAACACCGTGCCCGTCCACGGCTACCGCTCGGTGCTCCTCGCCCGGATCGAAGCCTATGCGGAAGCGGTGGGCGACGGCCCCGGCGGCGTGGTGGTGCAGCAGTCCACCGAGGACGCCGACTCGGAGGTGTGGAACCTCCTCTACAGCGACCCGGCGGTACGGGAGCTGAGGGACTCGGGCCGCCTCGGCTTCGAGCTCAAGACCGGTCAGGGCGCCAAACCCGGTCTCGGCGGGATGACCGTGGTCGGCGCGGCGGAAGCCGAACGGCTCTCCGCTGCGGGGCTGTTCACGCTCGGCGCGGAGCTGGGCCCGGACGGTTCCCGGCTGCGCTGTGCCACCCCCGGAACGTTCACCGAGGAGATCCTCCGCCAGCAGCTCCGCTTCATGCGGAACAACTTCCCGCTCGCCCGGGTCTGGGTGAAGTTCCACCCGGGCCGCGATATCGGCACGGCGGCGGCGACGGCCTGGGCCGCCGGGGCGGACGCGGTCACCGTCGACGGCGCCGAGGGCGGTACGGGCTGGGCGCCCCGGGTCTTCCTGGACGGCGTGGGGCTGCCGCTGGCCGACTGCCTCGGCCTGGTCGACCGCCCCGAGGGGGCGAGCCTGCTGGCCTCCGGCCGGATGTGGGAAGGCGGCCGGGCGGTCCGGGCCCTGGCGCTCGGCGCCACGGCCGTCGGTCTGGGCCGGGCCGCGCTGCTGGCCGTGGACGAGGACCGGGAGCACGGTCTGGAACGGCTGGTGGAGGCCCTCGCCCTGGAGTTGAGGCTGCTCCTCCACGCCTTGGGCCAGTACCGGCCCGGGGACCTGACCCGGGCGGACCTGTGGCCGCCACCGCCGGGGGCGGGCCGGCCCGTGCCCGCCGGGGCGGCGGGGGGTGGGCGGCCGTGATCCCGCCGGGGCACGATCCGGGCGCCGGGTCCGGGGGCACGGGACCGTCACGGACTCCGTCGCCGGTGGACGGCTCCGCCCGGGGCGGCGGACCGGCCGGTCCTGGGCGGAGATCCGCGGAGGACATCACGGTACGGCGACCTCCGCCCGGCCGCACCCGCGGGCCCGCGCGGAGGGACGGTTCGGCTTCCGGCAGCCGCGGGACGCGGCCCCGATCGGCCGGGCAGCGCCGGACCGTGCGGGCCCGGTTCCTGCCCGATGCCTCGCTGCCCGTGCTGACCGTGGTGCCGAAGACCCCGGCCGCCACGGCCCGGGCCGCCGGACGGGCCGCCGCGCGGCGGCTCGCCCGCACCGGACGGGCCCATGTCGGCGGCCTTCTGGAGCTGCGGGTGCTCGGCGCGCCCGCCGGTCCCGCGGCGCCCGCCGGGGCCGCCGAGCGGGCCGCCGTCCGGGCCGTCACCGCCGCCTTTCCCCCCTCAGCCACGAACCGGAGGACCGCCCCATGACCGTGACCGAGACGGACCCGCCCGCGGAGTCCGCCGCAGTGCCCTGGGGCCGGGTCGGCGCGCTCGTCGGCGGCCAGGCCGCGGTGCAGCTCGGCAGCTTCGCCCTGCTGATCGCGATGAACTGGACGGCCGTACAGCTCGGCGGCGCCGGGGCGGTCACCCTGCTGATGCTGGCCGCGACCGTGCCGCGGGCCCTGATGCTCGTCTTCGGCGGGGCGCTGGCCGATGCGCTGGGGCCCCGGTTCGTGCTGCTGCGGACGACCACCGCGCGGGCGGCGCTGCTCGCGTTCGGCGCGGTGGTCACCGCCACCACCCAGCAGTTGTGGCCGCTGGTGGCGATCGCCCTGCTGGAAGGCGTCCTGCTGGGAATGGCGGGACCGGCGTCCGGGACACTGCTGCCCCGGTTCGCCCGCGGCGACCAGCTGGCCCGCGCCAATTCGGCGTATGCGACGGTGCTCCGGGTCGCCCCGGTGCTCGGCGCGCCCGCCGGGGCCTGGCTGATCACCATCGGCGACCTGTGGGTGGCCATGCTGGTGGCCGCCGCGACCGGACTGGTCTGGCTGGGCTGTCTGCTGTTCATCACCCGGGGCTTCACCCGGCCCGCCCGGCAGGCGGGCGGCCGGTCGCTGCTGCGGCGCTCCGGCGACGGCTTCCGGCTGTTGGCCCGGTACCCCCGGCTGCGCTGGATGTTCGTCGCATCCCTCGGTCTGGACATGGCGTTCAGCTGGCCGGTCGAGGTGGCCCTGCCGCTGCTCGTCCATGAACGGGGGTGGGGCGTCGGGGCGGTGGCCATGGTGCTCGCGGCGTTCAGCCTCGGCGCGCTGGCCTCCAGCGCGCTGGGGGCGGCCTTCGCGCACCGCATTCCGGTGTTCTTCCGGCTGGTGGTGACCGGTGCGGGCCTCGCGGCCGGCATCACGTTGATGGCGCTGATGGGCTCGCCCGGGTCGCTGACTGCGGTGGCCGCGGGTGTCGGCCTGATGTCGGGTTTCAACGGCCCGGCGATTGTGACGCTGTATCAGGAGGCGGCACCGGAGGGCCGGATGGGGGCGGCGATGTCGACCCTCGCCCTCGCCGGCATCGGTGCCGCGCCGCTGTCGATCGCCCTGTTCAGCTCGTTGTCGCTGGTGCTCGGGGTGGAGCGGACCTGGCTGCTGTGCGGGGCGGTCGCGGCCGTGTCCCCGGTCGCCGCGATCCTCGCCCTGCGGGCCCGTACCCCGGCGGAGCCGGATGCGGCACCGGCGGACGGGCACGGCGCCGGGACCCCCGAGCCTTCACCTTCCACGAAGACCTCCACGAAGACCTTCACCACGGCCTCCGCTCCCGACCGACGCGCTACGCCCACGGGCGCCGCCGTCCCTGCTCTGCGCACGGAACCCCTCGTCGCCCCCGGCGCGACCGCCGCGGACGGAAACGGCGCCGGGGCTCCTCCGGTAAGGACCCCGGCGGGTACGGCCGCGGCAGCGCCCGGCGCCGGAAGCGGTACGGGATCCGCCGGCCAACGGCCCTCGGCGAGCGGCTCCGCCGGGGCCGAGCCGGGGCCCGCGCCCGGACACCTCACCGTCACCGCCCTGCCCGGGGACCCGTGCGGAACCGGCGATCCGGCGGACGGGAGCGGCCCCGGGGCGAGCCCGTCGCACGCGTCCGGCGAGCCCGTTCCGCTCCGTACCTGACCGTCCCTCCCGCTCCGCGCCCCGCGGGGCGGGAGGCCCCATGCGAACAGGAGGCACCCCATGGCAGCGCTGACCACCGGAAGGCTGCTGGTCCCCCGCCGGCTCTCCGCCGCCGGACCCGGCACCCCGGCCGCACCCGCCGCGACCGGGCCGGGGCTGTGGCTGGTGGACACCACCGAGTACCGGGCGTACGCCGCCGGGCAGGCCCCCGGCACCCTCGACGCCCTAGAGCTGGCCCGCGCCGCGGAGTTCGTGCGCGCGGCCGACCGGGACGGCTATGTCTGCGCCCATGTGGCGCTGCGCCGGCTGCTGGGCGCCTATCTGGGCATCCGCGCCCGTGACGTGGTCGTGGAGCGTGCTCCGTGCGCGCACTGCGACGAACCGCACGGCAGGCCCGTCGTACCCGGCGGGACCCTGCACTTCTCCCTGTCGCACTGCGACGGGCTGAGTCTGCTCGCCTTCGCGGTGACGCCCGTGGGGGTGGACGTGGAGCCGGTGCCCGACGCCGCGGCGGTCGCCGAGAGCGTCGACGTACTGCATCCGCGGGAGGCCGTGGAGCTGGCCGCGCTGCCCGCCGGGGAACGCCCCGCGGCGTTCACCCGGGTGTGGACCCGCAAGGAGGCCTATCTCAAGGGGACGGGCGTGGGGCTGGCCGCCGACCCGTCCATGGACTATGTGGGCGCCGGTCCGGTGCCCGCCTCGCCGCCGGGGTGGACCCTGGACGACGTCCTCGCCCCGGAGGGCCACCACGCCGCCCTCGCCCTGGCGGATCCACCGGACGACCGCTGACCCCGGAGCGACCGGTTCCGGCCGGTGCCGGTCGCAGTTCTGTGCTGCTGTGACCGGTTCCCGGCGGCTCCCGCTGCTGTTCCTCGATGTCGACGGGCCCCTGATCCCCTTCGGGGAAGGGGCGCGGTATCCGCCGGCCGCGACGCGTCCCGATCCGGGTGGGGGCTCCGCGAATCCGCTTCTGAGCAGGGTCGATCCCCGGCACGGCGCGGCCCTGGCCGCGCTTCCGTGCGAGCTGGTTTGGGCGACGACGTGGATGGAGGACGCCAACGAGTGCATCGCTCCGCTGCTCGGTCTCCCCCAACTGCCCTTGGTGGTCCGGCCGGAGCCCTCCGAGGCCGAGGAGCGGGACGAGCGCGATGGACTGCACTGGAAGACCCGTATGCTCGTCGAACGGGCGGCGGGGAGGCCGTTCGCCCGGGTCGACGACGAAATGACCGGCCGGGACCGGGCCTGGGTCGCCGCCCGCCATCCGGGACCGGCCCTGCTCCACCGGGTGGATGCCCGGGTGGGCCTCTCCGACGGCGATTTCGAGGCTCTCGGCTCGTGGCTGCGGCAGCCGTTCGGAGACGGGGAGTGATCAGCCGTACGCAAACGGCCGGTGTGCCCGGGGAGAGTTCCCCGGGCACACCGGCCGTTCTCGGACATCCGGTCGCCGACGGGGCCCGAGCCCGCCGCCCGGCGGCTCAGGCCGCGGTGTTCAGCCCGCGCCGCCCGAGCCCGCGCCGCCCGGCGACGGTCCGTCCGGGGACTGCGCGATCCACTCGTCGAGCTGTTCGAGCGTGGTCGCCGGATCCGCGACCAGCGTGGTGAGGGTGTCCTCCTGGAGGACCGCCGTGGCCACGGCCGGGCAGCGGTGGCAGGCGGACACCCCGGTCTGCTGCCACCACTGGCACCGGCTGCGGAGATGACACCGTGGGACCGACCGGGCCTCACCGGCCGCCGGGAGCACCCCGACCCGCTCCACCAGCGTGCAGTCGTTGCCCCGCCGGTGGACGCATGCGGACACGCAGTGCGAGGCGAACCTCAGCACCCGGGTCGGTTCGATGCCCTCCGGTACGGCTCCGAGCACCTCGGCGGCCGGCATCGGCCGCTCCAGGTAGACGACCTTGCCGTCCTCGCCGGAGCGGACGCCCAGCACCTGCGATTCGGGCCGGTCGGGGCGTCCGCTCGGACACCAGGTGACCGGGGTCTCCACGGGGCCCGCCGCCGGGCCGGACTGCTCGGCTGCGGTCCGCGCCGCTCCCACGGTGTCCATGGTCAGGCCCCGGTCACTTCGGGGGCGTACTGGCCGGCCGGGCAGCAGGTGATCTCGCCGGACTGGGCGCTCTCCAGCTCGACGGCCTTCGCCAGGTGGAAGTGGAACTGCTCGGCGGAGGCAATCCGTTCACCGGCGGGGGCGGCGGTCGCCGGGGCGGTGGCTCCGATGGCCATCCCCGCGGCGAACACCACCGCCGCGCCGCCTGCTGCCAATCGGTTCTTCTTCATGGGCACTCCCGGAACGTAGGGCGCAGCCACGGCCGTTCCGGAGCTGTCCGCCCGGCACGACGGTAGGGCCGCGCCGGGCGTTCGAGCGGCAGTCCCGGCGGCAGTTGGCCACGGCCCGGCGCGCAGCGCTCACGCCTCCGTGGACGGTTCCCTGAACCGGGCCGCCAGTTCGCTGCGGGACCGGATGCCGAACTTGGCGTAGACGTTCGTGAGGTGGTACTGGACGGTCTTGACCGAGATGAACAGCTCCAGCGCCGTCTGCTGGTTGGTGGCCCCGGCGGCGACGAGCCCGGCCACGGCCCGTTCCTGCGGGGTGAGCCGGGCCATGCCCGGGGTGAGACGGGCGGTGTGGACGCCGCCCGCCTGGAGTTCCCGCTCGCAGCGCTCCACATAGGCGCGGGCGCCGAGGGCGGCGTAGGCGTCCCGGGCGTTCTTCAGTACGGTGTCGGCCTCGCGGCGCTTCCCGGCCCGGCGCAGGGTCTGGCCGTAGGCGAAGCCGATCCGGGCGCGGTCGTACGGCAGCGGGAGCCGGTTGAGGTGCGCGAGGGAGCGGTCGAACTCCTCACGGGCGCCGTCGATATCGCCCCGGGCGGCGGTCAGCCGACCGCGGGCGAGCCCGAGCCGGGCCAGGGCCGAGCGGCGGCCGCGCCGGGCGGCCCGCTGTTCGTGGGGGGCGAGGAAGGCGTCGGCATCGTCCAGGCGGCCGGTGAGGACGAGGGCGTTGGCGTAGACGTCGGCCCAGGGCCAGAAGCCGGGTTCGTCGACGCTGTCCCGGGCGGGGAGGCGGACCACCGGTGTCAGTGCCTCGACGACGCGTTCGTAGTCGCCGCGGGCCTCCGCCGCATGGGCGCGGGCCAGACAGGCGGGGACCAGCATGACTTCATAGTGGTGGCCGTCGGCGGCGGCTTCGGCCGCATGCCGGTCGGCGGCCTCCCGGTCGCCGCGCAGGGCGTGGATCTGGGCGGCGGTCCAGTGGACCAGCGGGCGGACCGGTTCGATACCGGAGTCCGCGAGCCGGACGGCGGCCCGCTGGGCGGTCTCCAGCGCCTCCGGCCAGGCGCCGAGGGCGAACTGGGTACGGGCCAGCCAGCCCTGGGCCCACAGGGATATTCGGGTGGAGCCCATGCGGTAGCCGGTGGGTACGGCCGCCTCCAGCCGGCGGCGGGCGTCCTCGGGTGCGTCGAGGGCGAGGTCCACCCAGCCCCGGCCGAGGTGGAAGCGCTGGGGCTGGGCGCCGCCGGGCGGCAGTGCGGCGGCGGCCGCGTCGTAGGCGGCGAGCGCCTCGTCGGGACGTCCGGCGGCGGCGAGTCCGAGGCCGAGTACGGCCTGCGATTCGACGGCGGACGGATCGTCGGGGTCGGCGAGTTCGATCGCGCGACGGGCCCAGGTCACCAGTTCGGGGCCGTCCCAGCGGCCGAGGGCGTGCAGCACCCGGCGCTGGCAGATCCGGGCCATCAGATCGCGGTGGCGCTCGGGGTCGCAGCGCCGCCAGGCCTGGGTGAGGAAGGCGTCCGCTTCGGCCGGGCGTCCGCGCATGATGGCGAGGTAGCCGAGGACGGCGCCGCGCCGGGTGTCGGCGGGGAAGCTCTCCAGTTCGGCGGCGAAGGCGGTGGCGCGCGGTACGTCCCCGGCGCCGATCATGGCGTCGACGGCGCGCAGCAGCCGGTCTTCGCGTTCGGCGCGGCCGGGGCTCAGCCGGGCGGCGTGCACGAGGGTGTCGGCGACCTCGGACCAGGCGCCCGCGGACGCGCGTCCGGTGGCGTGCCGGTCGAGTTCCTCGGCGAGGGCGGCGTCGGTCGTGGTGGTGGCGGCGGTGCGGTGGAGCAGTCCGCGGCCCGGGTCGTCGGTGAGGCGGGCGGCGCGGGCGTGGAGTTCGGCCCGGCGGGTGAGTCCGAGGCCGGTGCGGACGGCGGCGCGGATCAGGGGGTGGGCGAAGGTGAGCAGGGCGCGCCCGGGGTCGACGGCGGCGGTCAGCAGTCCCGCGGCGCGGGCTTCGTCGACGGCGGGCAGCGGGTCGCCGGGTCCGGCGAGGGCGGCGGCTTCGGCGAGGGGGGCGTCGTCGCCGAGGACGGCGCAGGCCTCCACGAGGGCGCGGGTGGCCGGGGCGCAGTGGGCGAGGCGGCGGCGGACGGCGGCGGTGTAGCGCGCGGGGGCGGGGAGTTCGCCGCGGGGGTCCTGCCAGCTATCGGGGGGCAGTTCGCGCAGGAGGCGGCCTGCGTGGCGGGGGTTGCCGCGGGTGTGGCGGCCGAGGCGGCGGGCGGTGGGCAGGTCGAGCGCGATCCCGGCCCTCTCGCGGGCCAGGGCGCGCAGTTCCTGCGGGGTGAGCGGGCCGGGGCGGACGGTGTGTTCGCGGAAGTGGTCGAGGAGTTCCAGGGCGGTGAGGACGGCCGGGGGCGGTCCTGCGGGCGGCTCGGGGCTCTCGTACGGTTCGTACCCGCCGTACAGCTCGCGGGGGTCGTCCCGGGCGACGAGGACGACGAGGAGCCGTTCGGTGGTGGTGCGGCGCAGCGCCGAGCCGATGGCGCGGAGGCTCTCGGGGTCGGCCCAGTGGGCGTCGTCGACGACCACGGTGAGGGGTTCCCGTTCCGCCCGGCCGGTCCACTGCCGGTGGAGGAGGTGTGCGGCGCCGAGGACGTCGCGGGGTGCTTCCGGTGCGGGCGCCAGGCCGTTGCCGGGGGTGCGCAGGAGCTGCTGGACGACTCCGAAGGGCAGTTCCGTCTCCCAGGAGACGCCGCGGACGCGCAGTACGGCGCCGGGCGGTTCCTGGTCGGCGGCCGTGTGGCGGGTGCGCAGGGCGTGCTCGACGAGGGTGGTCTTGCCGATCCCGGCCGGGCCCTCGACGAGGACCGCGGTCGGGCCCCCGGCGCGGGCGGCCCGGATCGCGCGGGCCAGTGCGGCGAGCTCGGCTGCCCGCCCGATCGGGCTCCCGTACGCCTCGGAAGGGTCGTTCATGAGCGGACGCTAGCACCGGCCCTGCCGGGGGCCTCCCGGCGGGAGCGGGGAAAAGCCGCAGGCGGGGGCGGGCCCGGGAGGGGGCGGTCCCGCGCCGCCGGGCTGCCCGGCCCGGTCCGGCGTGCGGGGTCCGACGGAGTCCGGGGACGGGGCCGTGTCCGGAGGGTCCCGCCTGGCCCGCGCCGCCCGGCACGCACACTCTCCCCCTGTGCTCTTCGGGCACGGGGGTGCCCCACCAGCCGCAGGGCTGGGTAGGCCGCAGGCCCCGCCCTTCGGGCGGACGGCGCTACTCTCCGGACACGGCCTAGGAGGGCCACGCTCTCGCGTACCCGGCCTACCGGCCCCGGTGCCATGGCCCGGCCTGCCCGGGACGGCGACGGGCATGGCGCCCGGTCGGCGCCTCGGGCGGCAGGGGGCAGGCGCCGCTCTGTGCGTCGACGGGCCCCGGACGGGGCGGGGGTACGGGACGGCCCCGCGCGGGGGCGGTACGGGACGAGCGCGCCGTCCCCGCCCGGCCGGGGACGGCGCCCTGCGGCCCGGCTGCGGCGCGAGCGCGGCGACGACCCGGGTCCGCCACCGCCGCTCCGACCGCCGGTACG
This sequence comes from Streptomyces tsukubensis, assembly GCF_003932715.1. Classification (NCBI taxonomy): domain Bacteria; kingdom Bacillati; phylum Actinomycetota; class Actinomycetes; order Kitasatosporales; family Streptomycetaceae; genus Streptomyces; species Streptomyces tsukubensis. The sequence continues at coordinate 924,579 of NZ_CP020700.1, forward strand.
GGGCACGGGCCGCGCCCGCACCGCACTGTCCCGGAACGGACCCCGGCCGAAGCGGCCGGCCCCGGCGCGGGGCGGGGCGGACCGGACCCGCACTGTCCCGGAACGGACCCCCGCCGACGCGGCCGGCCCCGGCGCGGGGCGGGGCGGCGGCGCGGGCCCGGCCCGGGCGGGGGCGGACCGGACCCGCACGGCGCCGGGCCCCGTTGCCCCCTTCGCCGCCGCGGCAGCGGACCGTCAGCCCTGGTCGCCGCCGCCGACCGGGAGGACCGTGCCGGTGATGTAGGACGCCTCGTCGGAGGCGAGGAAGCAGATGGCCGCCGCCTGCTCCGCCACCGTGCCGTACCGCTTCAGCAGGGTGGAGTCCACCGTCTGGTCGACGATCCGCCGGTACCACTCCCGTTCCCGTTCGTCGCGGGGCGCCGGGCCGCGGGCCACCCGGCGGGGCGGTGCGTCGGTGCCGCCCGCCGCGGCGGCGACGATCCTGATCCCGTACGGCGCGGCCTCCATCGCCAGGGACGCGGTGAGCGCGTTGACGCCGCCCTTCGCCGCCGAGTACGGGATGCGGTGGATGCCGCGGGTGGCGATGGAGGAGACGTTGACGACCGTGCCGGAGCGCCGGGCGATCAGATGGGGCAGCACGGCCCGGGTGGTCCAGAGCGTGGTGAAGAGGGAGCGCCGGATCTCGGCTTCGATCTCGTCGGGCGCGTAGTGCTCATAGGGCTTGGCCAGGATGGTGCCGCCGACGTTGTTGACGAGGACGTCGATCCGGCCGTCCAGCTTCTCCAGCGCCCCGGCGATCGCCGTCTCGGCCCCCTCGTAGGTCTCCAGATCGGCGAGGACGGCCGCGGCCCCGCATCCGGCGGCCGCCTCCCGGACGGTCGCGGCCCTGTCGACGAGGACGACGTCGGCGGATTCGGCGGCGAGCCTGCGGGCGACCTCCAGGCCGATGCCCTGTGCGGCACCGGTGACGACGGCCTTCCGGCCCGCGAAGCGTCCGGGGTGAACTGTCATGCCGCGGCCGCCTTGTCGCGTACGGCGGCGGGCGTGAACTTCTCGTAGTGGAAGCCCGCCGGGGTCGTGCCCAGGGCCGCGATGTGCCCGCGTACGGCCTCCACCATGGCGGGCGGTCCGCAGAGGTAGACGTCGGTGTCACCGCCGTGGAGGGTGCCGGTGTCCATCAGACCGGTGACATAGCCCTTGGTGCGGGCCGTGCTCGCGGGGTCGGCGACGCAGTGGTCGAAGGTGAAGGAGGGGATGGTGTCGGCGTAGTGCTCCAGGGTGTCGAGATGGACGAGGTCCACGTCGGTGGTGACGCCGTAGAGCAGCCTCACCGGCTGTGCGACGGGGCCCTGGGCGAGGTGGTCGAGCATCGACAGCAGGGGGGCGAGTCCGGTGCCGCCCGCCAGGAGCAGGGCGGGGCGGTCGAGCCTGCGGAGGTAGAAACCGCCGAGGGGGCCGGTGAACTCCAGCCGGTCGCCGGGGCGGGCGCGTCCGGTGAGATAGCCGGACATCGCGCCGCCGGGCACGATCCGTACCAGGAAGGACACCTGCCGGCGGGAGGGTGCCGAGCTGAAGGAGTACGAGCGGGTCTCGCCGGTGCCGGGGACGGCGATGTTCACGTACTGGCCGGGCAGGAAGTCCAGGGCCTGCCGGTCGTCGACGTCGAGCACGATCTCGGTGGTGGTGGCCGAGAGGTGTTCGACGGCGGCGACGGTCGCGGTGTGGGCGGCGGGCCCGGTCTTCGCGGCGGCGGACGTCGACGGGACCCGCAGGACGAGGTCGCTCTCCGGCACCATCCGGCAGGGCAGGCAGTAGCCGAGGGCGGCCTCGTCCTCGGTCAGCGCCTCGTCGATGTAGTCGCCGCCGTCGTACGTCCCGGCGTCGCAGCGGGACTTGCAGGTGCCGCAGGCGCCGTCGCGGCAGTCCAGCGGGATGTTGATCCGGGCCTTGTACGAGGCTTCGGCGACCGTTTCACCGGGCCGGCACTCCACGAAGCGGGTGATGCCGTCCTCGAAGTTCAGGGCGACCTGGAAGGACATGTTGGGGCTCATTTCCGACGGTTCCGGGCGGGGCGGGGCCGGTTCAGACGTGGTGGACTCGGCGCGGGGGCCGGTTCAGACGTGGTAGACGTCGACGACGTGGTGCACGTAGTCGTTCTTCAGGACGACCTTCTTCCGCAGGATCAGCGGCTCGGCGCCGGAGAGGTCGAGCGTGAGGAAGGTGGTGCCGAAGTAGGTGTCGGTGGTCTGGTAGCGGTAGTAGAGGGTGAACCAGTTGAACCGGACCTCGGCCGTGGCGCCGTCGCGGGCGGTGATCTCGACGTCGGTGATGTTGTGGCCGGTGCGGGGTTCGGGCAGGCTCGTGGCGCTGGAGCGGTCGGTGCGGATGCGGAAGACGCGGTCTTCGAGCCCGGCCCGGTTCGGGTAGTAGACCAGGGAGATCTCCCGCTGCGGATCGGTGGTCAGCGTGTCGTCGTCGGCCCAGGCGGGCATCCAGAACTCGGCCTCGGGGTGGTAGCACTCCAGCCACCGCTCGAACTCGCGGTCGTCGAGGTACCGGGCCTCGCGGTAGAGGAACTGCCGGATCCGCTCCAGGGTGAGCACCGTCTCGACGGTGATCTCCGGACTCCCCGCCACCGCCCCCGGTGCGGCGGTGCTGTTCGTGTCCGCCGTTGTCGTCACTTCGCCGCCTCCGCGTCCAGGGCCCGGCTCAGGGTGGAGCGCCAGTAGCCGTGCTGTACGGGGTAGAGCCCCTCGTCCTCGACCCGCACCCCGCTGGCGAGCGGATTGATGCCGATCTTCCGGGCGTCCTCGTCCGGCCCTTCGATCTGGTGCAGCGCACCGCGGCTGAGGTCGTTCCAGGGCGCCGACCCGGCGAGATACGTCTTCTGGCAGGAGCGGAACTCTTCGAGATCGTCCGGCGTGGCCATGCCCGTCGCGTTGAAGAAGTCCTCGTACTGGCGGATGCGCCGGGCCCGGTCCTCCGCGGGTTCGCCCTTGGGGGCGATGCAGTAGATGGTGACCTCGGTCCGGTCCACGGAGATCGGCCGGAAGTGCCGGATCTGCGAGCTGAACTGGTCCATCAGATACACGTTGGGGTAGAGGCAGAGATTGCGGGAGACGCCGATCATCCACTCGGCCTTCTCCGGGCCGAAGGACTGGGCGAGTTCGTCGCGCCGCTCGTACAGCGGCCGGTTGGCGGGGTCGAGCCACTTGGTCCAGAGCAGCAGATGGCCGTGGTCGAAGGAGTAGAAGCCGCCCTTCTGCTTCGACCAGCCGCCGGCGTCCATGGTCTTCGTCTCGTTCCTGGACTCCCCGGAGGTACGGCGGGCCTGGGTGGCCGCGTAGTTCCAGTGGGTGGCGGAGACGTGGTAGCCGTCGGCGCCGTTCTCGGCCTGGAGCTTCCAGTTGCCGTCGAAGTGGTACGTCGACGAGCCGCGGAGCACCTCCAGTCCTTCGGGTGACTGGTCGACGACCATGTCGATGACGACGGCCGCGTCCCCGAGGTGCTCCCGCAGGGGTTTGACGTCCGGGTTGAGGCTGCCGAAGAGGAAGCCGCGGTAGCTCTCGAAGCGGGCGACCCGGGTCAGGTCGTGCGAGCCGTCGGTGTTGAACTGCTCGGGATAGCCGGCGCCCCGGGGGTCCTTGACCTTCAGCAGCCTGCCGTTGTTGCTGAACGTCCAGCCGTGGAAGGGGCAGGTGAAGGTGGTGCGGTTGTCGGTCTTGCGCCGGCAGAGCATCGCGCCCCGGTGACTGCACGCGTTGATGAGGCAGTGCAGTTCGCCCTGCTTGTCGCGGGAGATCACCACCGGCTGGCGGCCGATGTAGGTGGTGAAGTAGTCGCCGATCCCGGGAATCTGGCTTTCGTGCGCGAGATAGACCCAGTTCCCTTCGAAGATATGCGCCATCTCCAGCTCGAAGATTTCCTCGTCGGTGAAGATGCTCCGCCGCACCCGGTAGACGCCGGTGTCCGGGTCCTCCTGGAGGGCGTCTTCGAGGAGGGTGCGCGCTCGGCTGCGGTCCTCGGTCATGGCCGCCCCTTTCGCCTCTGGGCAGGGCCGCCTCTGCGGCGGCCGCGTTGCCGTTGCTTTTCAGCACGATGACAGCGGGGTGAAGTTCCGGGCCCCGGGCATTCCCCCAGGGTTGACCCAGGGGGGTATTGATATCGCCCGCGTCTCAATAGCCTGCGGATACATATTTGCCGGACCCCGGACGGGCTTCCTACGCTGATGACCTGTCGAGGGCCCCGAAGCCGGGAAGACCCGGACGACCGGGAAGCCGGACGACCGGACGACCCGGAAATCCGGGAGCCGGAAATCCGGAAGCCGGTCGCCGGAAGCCGGTCGCCGGAAACTCCGGGCAACCGGACGAGAAGAAGGCAGCCCTCGATGGAATTGAGAACTCTTCGCTATTTTGCAGCCGTCGCCGGGACCTGTCATTTCGGCAGGGCCGCGGAGAAGCTCCATATGGCGCAGCCACCACTGTCGCAGGCGATCCGCAGGCTGGAGGCGGAGCTGGGCGTCGAGCTGTTCACCCGTACCACCCGGCAGGTCGCACTGACCGGCGCCGGGGAGGTCTTCCGTACCGATGTGGAACGCATCCTCGGGGCCGTCGACGAGGCGGTCACCCGGGTCGGGCGGTTCGCGTCCGGGGTGGAGGGGGTGCTGCGGCTCGGTCTGACCGGCTCCGCCTCGTACCGGCAACTGCCCGCGCTGGCACGGCTGTTGAAACGCACGATGCCGCATGTGGTGACGGAGGTGCACACCGATATGCTCACGGCCGCCCAGGAGACGGCGCTGCTGGAACGCCGCCTCGACCTCGGGGTGCTGCGCCCGCCGCTGCGCCGGGAGGGCATCGCCCACCGGGCGCTGGCGGACGAGCCGCTGCTCGTCGCCGTCCCCGGGGAGCACTGGCTCGCCGGGTCCGGCCGGATCCGCGTCGGACAGCTGCGCCACGAGGATTTCATCGTCTACGGGGCCGGTCTCGGGTCCGTCGTCGGGGACGCCGTCGTCCGGGCCTGCCGGGACGCCGGTTTCGTCCCGCACCGCGCCTACGAGGTCACCGAGACCTCGGCCGCGCTGGCGCTGGTCGCCGCGGGGCTGGGGGTGGCCGTACTGCCGGACTCGGTGCGCTCCGCGCCCCTCGAGGGCGTGCGGTACGAGGAGATCGAGGACGCGCCGTCCGTACCGCTGGCCCTGGCCTGGCGGGCGGACGACACCTCGCCCCTGCTGCGGAACGTGCTGGGGGCGCTGGAGCGGAACGGTGTCTTTCCCCAGTCCGCCGACCCGGCCGCCGGGCCCGGTGCCGTACCGCCGTCCCTAGCGCCATCCGTAGCGCCCACGGGCCCGTCCGGCCGGACCCCGCCCCACCCCGAAGGAGACCTGTGAAGATCACGGCGGTGGAGGCCGTTCCCTTCGCCATTCCCTATACGAAGCCGCTGGCGTTCGCGAGTGGCGAAGTGCGCACCGCCGACCACGTCCTGGTGCGGATCCACACCGACGACGGGCTGACCGGGACCGCCGAGGCCCCGCCCCGTCCCTATACCTACGGCGAGACCCAGGAGTCCATCGTCGCGGTGATCGGCAAGGTGTTCGCCCCGCAGCTGCTGGGCCTCACCGCGCTGGACCGCGAGGCCGTCCACGCCGTACTGGAGCGGACCGTCGGCAATCCGACCGCCAAGGCCGCGCTGGACATGGCGCTGTGGGACATCCTCGGCCAGGCCGCCGGGATGCCGGTGTCCGGGCTGCTCGGCGGCTATACGGACCGGATGCGGGTCGGCCATATGGTCGGCTTCGCACCCGCCGCCGAGATGGTCGCGGAGGCCGAGCGGATCCGGGACACGTACGGCATCACCACCTTCAAGGTGAAGGTCGGGCGGGTGCCCTACGCCCAGGACGTGGCCGCCTGCCGGGCACTGCGCGAGGCCCTCGGCCCCGGTGTCGAGCTGTACATCGACGGCAACCGCGGCTGGACGGCTTCGGACGCGGCGCGCGTCCTCGCGGAGACGGCCGATCTCGGGCTGCTCTTCGCGGAGGAGCTGTGCCCCGCCGACGACGTACTGGGCCGCCGCCGGCTGGTCGCCGGCAGTCCGCTGCCGTTCATCGCCGACGAGAGCGCCACCCGCCCGGCGGAGGTGACCCGTGAGCTGCTGGGCGGCTCCGCCACGGCGATCAGCATCAAAACGGCGCGGACCGGGTTCACCGGCTCGCAGCGGGTGCTGCACCTCTGCGAGGGCCTGGGCACCGAGGTGGTGATGGGCAATCAGATCGACGGCCAGATCGGCACCCTGTGCTCGGTGGCCTTCGGTGCCGCCCACCGCTCCTCGTCCCGCTACGCGGGCGAACTCTCCAACTTCCTCGACATGGCCGACGACCTCCTCGCCGAGCCGCTCACCATCGAGTCCGGCACGCTGCACGTCCGCGAGGGCGCCGGGCTCGGCATCGACATCGACCCCGGGAAGCTGGCCCGCTACCGGCAGGACCGCTGACGGCCGCCCCGGCCTCCCGAACCACCCTCCCCTGAACCGAAGGACGGGACCCCTCCCATGACCGACACCATCACGGAATCCGGCACCGGCACCGGCACCGAGCAGGCCACCGCGGCCGCGTCGGGAGCCGCCGCCACCGAACGGTTCCGGATCCGCGAGCGGGCGGACGGCACCGCCGCCGACACCGCGCGCGTGAACACCCTCGTCTCCGAACTCCTCGCCGCCGCCCACGACATCATCCGCCGCCACCAGGTCACCTATGCCGAGTACGACGCACTGAAGGCGTGGCTGATCCGGGTCGGCGAGGACGGCGAATGGCCGCTCTTCCTCGACGTGTGGCTGGAGCACGTCGTCGAGGAGGTGGCGCACGAGGACCGGCAGGGCAGCAAGGGCACCATCGAAGGCCCCTACTACGTGCCCGGCTCCCCGTCGCTGCCCGCCGAGGCGACGCTCCCGATGCGCGACGGCGAACAAGGCACCCCCCTGACCTTTCGGGGGCAGGTGACGGACGTCGCAGGGAAGCCGCTGCCCGGCGCCTCGGTGGAGATCTGGCAGGCGGACGCCGACGGCTACTACTCGCAGTTCGCGCCGGGGCTGCCGGAGTGGAACCTGCGGGGCACCGTGACCGCCGACGACGAGGGCCGCTTCCGGATAGGCACCGTCGAGCCCGCGCCGTACCGCATCCCCACCGACGGCTCCTGCGGACGGCTCATCGAGGCCGCGGGCTGGCACGCCTGGCGCCCCGCGCACCTCCATCTGAAGGTGTCGGCGCCCGGCCACCGGCTGATCACCACCCAGCTCTACTTCCGTGGCGGCGAACACGTCGGCGACGACATCGCGTCCGCCGTCAAACCGGAACTGGTGCTGGACCCGGTCCCGGCGGGCGACGGCGAAGGCCGCACGGTCACCTACGACTTCGTGCTCGACGGGGAGTGACGGCGGTGCTGTTCGCGGTACGGATGGACGTGACGATCCCGCCCGGTCTCGACCCCGGGGTCCGCGCGGATCTGGTGGCCCGGGAGAAGGAGTACTGCCGGGAGCTCCAGCGGTCGGGCATCTGGGTGCACATCTGGCGCTGCGCCGGGCAGTACGCCAACATCAGCATCTTCGACGCAGCCGACAACGAGGCCCTGCACCGGATCCTGTGGGAGCTGCCGCTCTTCCCCTATCTGGACATCGAGATCACCCCGCTGGCACAGCATCCGTCCGATCTGGCGGCGGGCTGATGGACAAGACCGTGGGTTCGGCCGCGGAAGCGGTCGCCGACGTGCCGGACGGTGCGTCACTGGCGGTCGGCGGATTCGGCCTCAGCGGGGTGCCGCAGGCACTGATCTCGGCCCTGTACGAGCGGGGCACCGGCGGCCTGCACGTGGTCTCCAACAACTGCGGGGCGCTGGACAGCGGACTGGCGGTACTGCTGGCGGCCGGGCGGATCGCCCGGGTCACCGGCTCCTACATCGGCGCCAACAAGGAGTTCGCCCGGCAGTACCTCGCCGGTGAGCTGGAGGTCGAGCTGATCCCGCAGGGCACCCTCGCGGAGCGGCTGCGGGCGGGCGGCACCGGAATCCCCGCCTTCTACACCCCCGCCGGGGTCGGCACCCAGATCGCGGACGGCGGGCTGCCCTGGCGGTACGACGGCTCCGGCGGGGTGGCCGTGGCCTCGCCCCCGAAGGAGACCCGCACCTTCGACGGCACCGACTACGTCCTGGAGCGCGCCGTCCGCACCGACTTCGCCCTGGTACGGGCGGCGCGCGGGGACCGTCACGGCAATCTGGTCTTCGCGAAGTCGGCGCGGAACTTCAACCCCCTGGCGGCGATGGCCGGCCGGATCACGGTCGCCGAGGTCGAGGAGCTGGTGGAGCCCGGCGCCCTGGACCCGGACTCCGTACAGCTGCCCGGGGTCTTCGTCCAGCGGATCGTCGCACTGACCCCCGGTCAGGCGGCCGACAAAAGGATCGAACGGCGGACGGTGAGCGACTGATGGCCTGGACCCGGCCGGAGACGGCCGCACGGGCCGCGCGCGAACTGCGCGACGGCCAGTACGTCAACCTCGGCATCGGACTGCCGACGCTGATCCCCAACCACCTCCCGGACGGGGTGGAGGTGGTCCTCCAGAGCGAGAACGGCATTCTGGGCACCGGCCCCTACCCCGCCCCCGACCAGGTCGACCCCGATCTGATCAACGCCGGGAAGGAGACCGTCACCGTACTGCCGGGGGCGTCCTTCTTCGACTCGTCCCTGTCGTTCGGGATGATCCGCGGCGGGCACGTCGACGTCGCCGTCCTGGGCGCGATGCAGGTGTCCGCGCGGGGCGACCTCGCCAACTGGGCCGTCCCCGGCAAGCTGGTCACCGGCATCGGCGGCGCGATGGACCTGGTCCACGGCGCCCGCAGGGTCGTCGTGGTGATGACCCACACCGCCAAGGACGGCTCCCCGAAGATCCGTGAGCGGTGCACGCTGCCGCTGACCGGACGGGCGTGCGTCGACCGGATCATCACCGATCTCGGGGTCCTGGACATCACCGAGGAGGGGCTGGTGCTGGTGGAGACCGCGCCCGGGGTGACCGCGGCCGAGGTCGCGGACCGGACGGGCGCGCCGCTGACCCTGGCGGACGGCGGCGGAGCCCGTACCACCGCGCCGCGCGGCGCGGACGGGGGGCGGGTGCGATGAGGGACGTGTACGTCGTGGACGCCGTCCGCACCCCGGTCGGGAAGTACAACGGCGCGCTCGCCGCCGTCCGCCCCGACGATCTGGCCGCGCACGTCCTGCGGGAGCTGCTCGCCCGGACGCCCGCTCTCGACCCGGCGCGGATCGACGACGTCGTCCTCGGCAACGCCAACGGCGCGGGCGAGGAGAACCGCAACGTCGCCCGGATGGCCGTCCTCCTCGCCGGGCTGCCGACGTCCGTCCCGGGCGTCACCGTCAACCGGCTGTGCGCCTCCGGTCTGGAGGCCGTCGTCCAGGGGGCGCGCGCCATCGCCTGCGGGGACGCGTCCGTGGTCCTGGCGGGCGGGGTCGAGTCCATGACCCGGGCGCCGTGGGTGCTGCCCAAGAGCGACCGGCCGTTCCCGGCGGGCCACACCGAGCTGCACTCGACCACCCTCGGCTGGCGCATGGTCAATCCGGGCCTCGACCCGCGGTGGACGGTACCCCTCGGGGAGTCCGCCGAGCTGATTGCCGAGCGGTACGGCATCGGCCGCGCCGAACAGGACGCGTTCGCCCTCGACAGCCACCGCAAGGCCGCGCGGGCCCGGGCGGCCGGACTGTTCGACGCCGAAATCGTCCCGGTGCCGGTGCCGGGCCGCCGGGGCGAGGGGCGCACCGTGACCGAGGACGAGTCCGTACGGCCGGACGCCTCCGCCGAGGCCCTGGCCGCGCTCCGGCCGGTGTTCCGGACCGGCGGCGACGGCACGGTCACCGCGGGGAACGCCTCACCGCTCAACGACGGGGCGGCGGCGCTGCTCCTCACCGACGAGGAGGGTCTGCGGAGCACCGGCCGCGAACCGCTCGCCCGGATCGCCGCCCGCGGTGTCTCCGGGATCGACCCCGACTACTTCGGGCTCGGCCCGGTCGAGGCCGTCGACCGGGCCCTCGGCCGGGCGGGCCGGACCTTCCCCGATGTGGACGTACTGGAGCTGAACGAGGCGTTCGCGGCGCAGGTCCTCGGCTGTCTGGCGGCCTGGCCGGAGGCCGATCCGGCGGTGCTCAACCCCCAGGGGGGCGCCGTCGCGCTGGGCCATCCGCTCGGCGCGTCCGGGGCCCGGCTCGCCGGGACCGTCGCCCATCAGCTCGCCCGCAGGGGCTCCGGCGTCGGGGTCGCGACCCTGTGCGTCGGCGTCGGCCAGGGGCTGGCACTCGTCCTGGAGCGCTGAACCGGGGTCCCGGACCGGTGCCGGGCCGTGGCCCCCGTGTGTACGAGAGAACCTCGTCCACAGCCCCGCGGCCGGGCCGGGGGAAGCCGCCGGGCCCACCCCCGTACCGCCGCACCCCCCGTCCCGACCACCCCGCAGGAGCACCGTGCTGCACCACCACCTCAGCGGTCCCGCCGATGCGCCGCCGCTGGTCCTCGGCCCGTCCCTCGGCACCTCCACCGCGGTCTGGGCCGCCGCACTGCCCGAACTGAGCCGCCGGTTCCGGGTGCTCCGGTACGACCTGCCCGGCCACGGCGGCTCCCCGGCGGGGCTGCTGCCCTCCCCCGAACCCGGCCGGACCACGGTCGCCGACCTCACCGACCTGGTACTCGACCTCGCCGACCACCACGGCTGGGACCGGTTCCACTACGCGGGGATCTCTCTCGGCGGGGCCGTCGGCGCCCGGCTCGCGGCCCACCGGCCGGAGCGGATCGCCTCCCTGGCCCTGGTCTGCTCGTCCGCGCACTTCGGACCCCCGGAGCCGTGGCACGAACGCGCCGCACTGGTCCGTACCGAAGGCACCGCTCCCCTGCTGACGACCGCCCCCGGCCGCTGGTTCGCCTCCCCCGACACCACCGTCACCGCCGGCACCCCCTTCGCCCGGCGGCTGCTGGCCGATCTCGCCGCGGCCGATCCGACCGGATACGCGGCCTGCTGCGACGCCCTCGCCGGTTACGACCTCCGGTCCGAGCTGCACCGGATCACCGCCCCCGCGCTCGTCGTCGGCGGCTCCCGGGACACCGCCACCCCGCCCGCACACGCCCGGGAACTCGCCGCGGGCATCGCGAGCAGCCGACTCCTGCTCCTCGACTGCGGCCATCTCGCGGCCGAACGCCCCCGGGAGCTGGCGGCCGCCCTCCTCCCCCACGCGTCCGTCGAGCCCGCGGCCCGGGACCGGAAGCGGAACCCGGGTTCCGCCGGTGGGGCGGGCCGTTCTACCCTGCGCTGACGGACGACCGGCACACCCGTTCGGAGGTTGCTGTGCCCGCAGGTGACACCACGCTCCGCCCCGAGATCGCCCACTCCTGGTGGCGCTCCGAGCGGAGCGGACTGACGCCCGCAGCGCCCCAGCCCCGGGTGGAGCCCGACGCCGTGGACCGGCGCGGCAGACTGCGCACGGCCGCCGGACCGGTCCTGGCCGAGCTGGCCCGGCAGCTCGGCGAGACGGACTTCTGCGTCGTGCTCGCCGACCGGGCGGCACGCATCACGGAACTGTCCGGCGGCGGCCGCGCCCTCCGCGACCGCCTGGAGTCCCTGGGCGTGGTGTCGGGCGGGGTGTTCCTGGAGGAGACGACCGGCACCAACTCGCTGGCGACCGCGTACGAGCTGCGCCGGGGCGTCGCCGTCCACGGCGAGGAACACTATCTGGAGCCGTTCAAACGGTTCAGCTGCTACGGCCATCCGATCACCCACCCGGTGACCCGCCGCCTCGTCGGCGTCCTGGACATCACCTGCCCCAGCGCGGCCGGCTCCCCGCTGCTGGCCCCGCTCGTCGCCCGCGCCGCCCGGGACGTCGAAGAGGGGCTGCTGCGCACCGAGCGCGCCGCCGAACGCCGCATGCTGGCCGCCTTCCGGGCGGCGACCGCCGGACGGCAGCGGCCGGTCCTGGTGCTGGGCGACGGGGTGGTGCTGGCCGGCCCGGCGGCCGTGGCGCTCCTCGACCCCGTCGACCATCTGACGCTGCGCGAACTGGCCGCCGGTTCCGGGGGCGGCGAGGGCACGCTGTCCGCCGTCACGCTCGCATCGGGCCGTACGGTCTCCGTGCGGTGGCGTCCCGTCGAAGGCTCGGACGGTGTCCTCTTCGAGCTCGCGGAGCTTCCGGAGACCGGTGCTCCGGCCCGGCGGCCCGGCGCCCCGGTGCCGGGCAGCGCCGTGTACATCGGCGGCGCGCCGGGAACGGGGCGGACCACGGCGGCCCGGGCCCTGGCGGACGCGGCAGGCGTTGCCGTACGGACCCTGGACGCGTCGGAAGCGCTGGTACGGGGCGACGCCGACTGGCTGGCCCGGCTGGAGCGGGCGGCCGCCGACCGCCCCGGGCTGCTGCTCGTCGAGGACGCCCATCTGCTCTCCGAGACCTGCGCGGTACGGCTGCACCGGATCATGGCACGGCGCTCGGGACCGTGGACGGTCCTGACCGGCGCCCCGCTCGCCGGGCTCACCGGCGCGCACGCGGTCCTGGCCGCCGACTGCCCCGTCCAAGTCGAGCTGCCCGCGCTGCGGGAGCGCACCGCGGAGCTGCCGGGGCTGGTCAGGACCATGATCGACGGTCTGGGCCTGGGCGGCCGGCTGCACTTCACGCCCGCCGCGCTGGCCGCCCTGGGCGCCCAGCCGTTCCCCGGTGAGCTGCGGGAACTCCACGCGGTCGTCCGGGACGTCGCGGCCCGGCGGTCCGCGGGCGGGGTCACGGTCCAGGATCTGCCCGAGCGGTACCGGTTCGGTCCTGGCAGCCCCGCGATGACCCCGCTGGAGCGGGCCGAGCACGAGACGATCACCGCCGCCCTGCTGGACTGCGGCGGCAACAAGCTGCGGGCCGCGCGGCAGCTGGGCATCAGCCGGACCACCCTCTACAGCCGGATGCGCGCGCTCCGGATCACCGGCTGAACGCTCGGCAGGGGCGGACCGGAAGCGTCCGGACCCACCGGGCCGGGCACCCAGGGGGCCCGAGACAGCCGGGCAGGAAGTGTCCAGAAATCGAACAGTCCCCGCCCCCGCGGCGGCCCTACGGTGCCGGAACACCCCCTGGCAAAGGAGCCGGGCCGTCGACGCGCACCCCCGTGCCCCCGTCCGGCTCCGCCGGGTCCCACGACCGAGGAGTCCCGCGATGAACCTGCGTTACGGCACCTTCTACATCGGCGGCGCATGGGTCGACCCCGCCACGGACCGCACGATCACCCCCGTCGACGCGAGCACGGAGCAGCCGCTCGGCGAGGTACCGGAGGGCACCGAAGCGGATATCGACCGTGCGGTCGCCGCGGCCCGTACCGCCTTCGACGCCCCGGCGGGCTGGGCGTCCTGGGAGCCCGCCCGGCGGGCCGAGGCGATGGACCGGCTCGCGGACGCGATCGACCGGCGGGCCGACGAGTTCGTGACCCGGGTCAGCGCCCAGAACGGTATGCCGGTGTCCGTCGCCCGCCAGTTGGAGACCGGCTATCCGAGCGCGATCCTGCGCTACTACGCGGGGCTGGCCCGCGGTCTGTCGACGGCGGAGATCAGGCCCGGCCTGTTCGGCGGCGATATCGAGGTCCGGCGGGAACCGGTGGGGGTCGTTGCGGCGATCGTGCCCTGGAACTTCCCCCAGGCCCTGGCCATGTTCAAGATCGCCCCCGCGCTGGCGACCGGCTGCACGCTGGTCGTGAAGCCGTCCCCGGAGACCGTACTCGACGCCTATCTGCTGGCGGAGGCCGTCGAGGAGGCGGGCCTGCCCGCGGGAGTGGTCAACATCGTGCCGGGCGGCCGGGACGCCGGGGCTCATCTGGTGGCCCATCCCGCGGTCGACAAGGTGGCCTTCACCGGCTCCACCGCCGCGGGCCGCGCCATCGCGGAGACCTGCGGCAGGCTGCTGCGCCCGGTCACCCTGGAACTCGGCGGCAAATCGGCGGCGATCGTCCTCGACGACGCCGATCTGGACCTGGCGGAGATCGGCGAGGGGCTGTTCGGCGCCACGCTCCTCAACAACGGGCAGACCTGTTTCCTCGGCACCCGGATCCTGGCCCCGCGCAGCCGCTACGCCGAGGTGGTCGACGCGTTCACCGCGTTCGCCGGATCGCTCACCGTGGGCGCGGCGAGCGACCCGGCGACGCAGATCGGTCCGATGGCCACCGCGCGGCAGCGCGAGCGGGTGGAGTCGTACATCGCGAAGGGGATCGGTGAGGGCGCCCGGCTGACGACGGGCGGTGGCCGGCCGGAGGGTCTGGAGCGGGGCTGGTTCGTCCGGCCGACCGTCTTCGCCGACGTCGACAACTCCTCCGCCATCGCCCAGGAGGAGATCTTCGGGCCGGTGCTCTCGATCATCGCGTACGAGGACGACGACGACGCCGTCCGGATCGCCGACGACTCCGACTTCGGGCTCGGCGGCACCGTGTGGACCGCCGATCCGGAGCGCGGTGCGGCCGTCGCCCGCCGGGTCCGTACCGGAACCATCGGCGTCAACCGCTATATACCGGACCCCGCGGCCCCGTTCGGCGGTGTCAAGGCCAGCGGCCTCGGACGCGAGCTGGGCCCCGAGGGCCTGACGGCGTACCAGCGGTTCCAGACGATCTACCGCTAGGTCCTGTCCGGGCGAGCGGCGGCGCCCCCGTCGTACCAGGAGCCCGCGAGGACCTCGGTGGTGAAACCGGGGCCGAAGGCGAGGATCAGGCCCCGGGAGCCGTGCTCAGGGGAGCCGTTGTCGTGGTGGCGCCGGAGGACGTCGAAGACGGAGACGCTGGAGGTGTTCCCCACCCGGGCCATGCTCTCCCGGCTGTGCCGCAGGGTGCCGGGGGGCAGTTCCAGCCCCGCTTCGACGCCGTCCATGATGACCGGCCCGCCCGTATGGGAGACGCAGAAGCCCAGGTCGGACGGGGTCCAGCCGAGTTCGGCGAGGAAGGCCGCGATCTCGGGCACCACCCGGGGGACCGTGGAGCGGACCCTCGGGTCGGTGCGGAAGTGGAAGCCGTGCTCCGAGGTGCTGCCCGCGATCACCGACTGGGTGGCGGGGAGCAGATGCTGCCGTACGGCGCGGATCCGGAAGCCCGTGGTCCCCGGGGACGCGCGGCGCAGTACGGCGGCGGCCGCGCCGTCGCCGAAGACGCCGTTGGAGATGAAGTCGCTGAGGGAGTGCTGTTCGGGCTGGAAGGAGAGGGAGCTGATCTCCGCGGCGACGACGAGGACCGTCGCTTCGGGGTACCCCTGGAGGAAGTGGAAGGCCTCCGCGAGCGCGGAGGCCCCGGCGGCGCAGCCCAACTGCTGGATGGGGGTGCGCCGTACCGTCGGCCGGCAGCCGATCTCCTGGGCGATCCAGGCGTCGGGGCCCGGCAGGGCGTAGCCGGTGCAGGAGACGAAGACGAAGGCGTCGACATCGGCGGCGTCGGCACCGGCGTACTCCAGTGCCTGCTGCGCGGCCGCGGCACCGAGCCGGACGGCCTCCGTGCGGTAGTGGGCGTTGCGCCGGCCGAAGGAGCGGGGTGCCAGCATGGCGGGGAGTCCGGCGACCAGGCTGCGGGTCCGCACGGTGGTGCTGCGCATCAGGTCGAGTCCGCGCTCGACGTGGGGTATCCGGGCGAAGTGGTCGCCGAGGGCGCTGATGATCTCCTCCTGGGTCACCACGTGCTCGGGGAGGACGACCGCGGGGCGGTGGACGGCGACGTGGGTCCGGGGTTGGCGCGCAGGTGTGATCGTCACGGCTGCTTCCTTCGGGTGGGGGGAGTGCGCGGGACACATGAGGTGTGTGTGGGGGGTCCGTGCGTGAGGAAGCATGCGGCGCCGGATATCGCACGGCAAGATCGTCTTTCGGACAGCGCGGCCGGTCCGCCGGAGTACGCGGCCGGGGGCGGGTGCGGGTGCTCCGCGGTGGGGCCGGGCCGGGTGCGGGCGGCCGGTGGTGGGGCCGGGCCGGGTGGCCCGGGAGGGCCGCTCGGGCGGAGCAGGTTCCGGGCGGAGCGCAACGAGCCTCCCCCGCAGAGAACTTCATATCCTTGTCATCAGCTGGGATGATCTTCACGGCCGGGTGGAACGCGGTCGGCACCAGAGACGGACCGCCCGGGACCGGCGTGGTCCACGGAGCCCCGGAGGACGTGTGCAGGACACCACCCCGGGCGGCCCGGACGCCGCCCCCGCAGTGTTGAGCCCCCTGGCCGCCGGGCCGCTGCCGCCCCCTCCGGGGTTCGCGGACGGGCCGGTGTATCTCGACTTCAACGCCACCACCCCGGTGGACCCCCGGGTCGCGGAGGCGATGCTGCCGTATCTCACCGGCCACTTCGGGAATCCGTCCAGCGGTCATCCGTATGCGGAGGCGCCCCGGCGGGCACTGGCCGGGGCCCGGGCGCTGGTCGCCGGACTGATCGGCGCCCGCCCCGGCGAGGTGGTGTTCACCGGGTCCGGTTCGGAGGCCGATCTGCTGGCCCTGCGCGGTGCGGTCCTGGCCTCCGGCCGGCCGCGTCCGCATATCGTCACGCAGGCCACGGAGCATCCCGCGGTGCTGGAGACCTGCCGGGCGCTGGAGCGGCTGCACGGCGCGCGGGTGACGGTGCTGCCGGTCGACGGCCGGGGTCTCGTCGATCCGGCCGTGCTGGCCGCCGCGCTCACCGACGACACGGCCCTGGTGTCCGTGATGGCGGCCAACAACGAGACCGGCGCGCTCCAGCCGGTCGCCGCGCTCGCCGCGGCGGCGCATGCGCGCGGGGCGCTGTTCCACTGCGACGCGGCCCAGGCGGTGGGGAAGGTCCCGGTCGACGTCGGTGCGCTGGGGGTGGATCTGCTGACCGTGGTGGGGCACAAGATGTACGCGCCGAAGGGGTCGGCCGCCCTGTACGTCCGCGACGGGGTGGCGCTGGAGCCCGTTGTGTACGGGGGTGCCCAGGAACGCGGACTGCGCGCCGGTACGGAGAACGTGGCCCTGGCCGTCGCCCTCGGCGCCGCCGCGGAGATCGCGGCCGGGGAGCTGGCCGGGGGCGGCCCGGACCGGACCACGGCCCTGCGCGACCGGCTGCACGACCGGCTGGCGGCGGAGCTGTCGGGCCGGGTCCGGCTCAACGGACCGGAGCGGGAACGGCTGCCGAACACGCTGAACATCAGTGTCGAGGGGGCGCTCGGCCATGAACTCCTCGCCGCGGCGGGCGGGATCGCCGCATCGACCGGCTCGGCCTGCCACAGCGGCACCCGTTCCCCCTCCCCCACGCTGACCGCCATGGGGTTCGCGCCCGCCCGGGCCCTGGGGGCGCTGCGGCTGTCCCTGGGCCGCTGGACCACGGCGGAGGACGTCGAGACGGCCGCGGCGGCCCTGACGGCTGCCGCCCGGCGGACGGGGCAGGACGGGCTGCAGGACTGAACGGAATTGCCGGGCCGGGCGTTTCCGCGCCCGGCCCGGCAGCTGCGGCAGCCGCCCGATGCTGCTACAGCCCCGCGGGAGTGTCGCAGCCCGCGTCGCGGTGGCTCTGGCGTGCCACCGCGAGCGCCAGGTCCCGTACCGTGTCCCGGGCCGCCGCCGTATCGTCGGTCCGCCCGCCCTCCGGCAGCCGTACGGTCACGCTCAGACTGCGGGCCCCCTCGGGCGACTGGCCCGCGGGGGCGCACGGCACCAGGACCGCCGCGGCGCGCGCGGACGCCCGGCCGCTGTCGCCCGGTCCGAAGGGGCGGGTCTCGCCGTCCGGGTAGTCCCGTCCCCGTACGGAGTCGAACCAGCCGGCCACGGGTTCGGTGGCCAGCATCTCGGTGTCCGCGACGAAGAGGACCTTCTTGTCGTCGCCGCGGATCCGGCAGGCGGTGGCGTACCCGTCCGCCTTCTGCACCCGGCGTTCGGCGGTCTCGGCGTCGACCGTGTACGAACCGGCGGTGGGCAGCACCGTGTTCAGTGCCTTCGCGGCCGCCTCGGCGGGCCCGAGCTGCGAGCAGAGCCGGCCCGCCGTGATCTCGGCGTCGTCGTCGCCGGGCCCGGGTGCGACGAGGGCGAAGTACACGGTGCCCGCCGCGACCAGGGAGGCCGCGGTCACTCCGGTGATGAAAAGGTTCTTCCTGCGCATGCCCGTCACTTCTCCGAGTCCAGGGTCCGGGGGATGGCCTCACCGTCGATGTGGTTCTTCACGTTCGTCGTCGCGTGGTCGAAACCCCGCTCCGCGGCGGAGGCGATGGTCCGCTCCAGGGCGGGGTTCGGCGCCTTCGCGGCCTCGCCCGCGGCGGCGGCCTCGCGCTCCAGCAGCCGGTAGGTGTCGTCGTGGGTGGAGTCCCACTTCGTCCCGTTCCGGTAGAGCACGTCGTCCGTGCTGTCCTTCTTCATGCCGTCGGTGATGGAGCCGATCGCCGCCTCGGCGAAGGTGCCCGCGAGTTCGCCCGCGACGATGGCGCCGGGACCTGCGGTCGGCGCCACCAGCAGACCGATACCGGTACCGGCGAGCGCACCGCCCCAGGTCCCGGCGGCGTCCAGGGCGCCGTTGTACTTGGCGTCGTGCGCGGCGCCCTGCACTTCGGCCTCGTAGGCCCGGCCGCCGCCCAGGATGCCCTGCACCTCGCCCATGGCCTCCGCGGCCCGCATCGACGCCGTGACCCCCTTGTCGTCCTTGATGAAGGCGTCCGGGTTGGCGGCATGGTATTCGAGGAGGTTCGAGGTGTAGTTGTGCTGGCCCAGGGTGACCGCGGCATAGCCCTCGGGGTTGCGGCCCAGGGTGTACAGGAAGCGGGTCGCATCGCCCTGGTCGATGTCGGCGGTCGCGCCGGGCGCGATGAAGACGTCCGCCTCACCCTTCTCACCGGCGCTGAAGGCCCGGTTGATATCGGGCATGTACTCGGCGGTCATCTGGCCGAAGCTGTCCGACATATAGCCGTTCTTGAGGAGCCGGTCGGGGTTGTCCGACACGGATTCCACGACGTTCTTGTAGAGCGACGCCTGCTCGGGCGAGTGGGCCACGGTCTCCGAGGTCGGCAGCTCGCCCGCCGGGTGCCCGGTCGTCGCCGCTTCCAGGGCCGCGGCGAGGTAGTTCTTGCCCGAGATGCTCTGCTCGCCCTCGGAGTCCTCTTCCTGCATCCAGTCCCGCTCCTCGAAGAGGTACTGGAAGTTGCTGAGGTCGACATGGCCCTTCTTGCCGTCGTCGTCCGTATCCCGCTTGAACGGATTGCCCTCGGCGTCCTTGTCGATGAACTCGGCGTTGAAGAACGCCGTCGCCGCGTCGGGGCTGTTGGAGAGGGCCTTCATATAGCCGGTCATCGGGTCGAAGCCGAAGTCCGTGCCCGTGGCGTTCAGATGCGGCCAGAGACCGCCGCCGTGGTAGCCCCAGATCTGCTCGGGACGCTGCCCGTTGCGGATGCCCTCCTGCTCCCGGGCCAGCATCCCGGTGCCGTAGCTGTTCAGGAAGTCGTCGTCGTAGTCGCCCCACCGCATCAGATTGGACATCACGACATAGCCGGAGAGTCCATTGAGGGCCCCGACCGGCTTGTCGGCCGCCTGGAGCATGTCCGACTTCCAGACCGACATCTCCGGTGAGCCGCTCTGGGTGGCGTTGGCCAGGGTCAGGCTCAGGTTCTTCTGCAGCTCCGCGTACTGGTCGAGCCGTTTTCCGTCGGCCGCGTGGTCGCGGGCGTTCGGGTCGTTGAGCTTCGCCCAGAAGTCGAGGGTGCCCTGCGCGCCGAGCTGCTGGGCGAAGGTCGAGGCGAAGAGGTCGTCGCCGTGGTGTGCCGCGAGCCCGGCGTTGAGCCGGTCGAACTCCTCGGCCGTGAGCTTGCCCGGGTCCTTCTTGGCGAGGGCCGCCAGCTCCTCGGCCTTCTTGACGGCGTTCGCCGCCTGGTCGCGGTCCTGGTACGAGGCGTCCCCGAAGCCCTTGTCGGCCTGGGCGACCAGGGCGCGCAGCACCCGGGAAGCGGTGCTGTCGCTCTCGGTGGCCTTGGCGAGGATGCCCTGGATCCGGTCGCGCACCCCGTCGACGTCGCCCTGCTTCACGTCCTTCCCGGCGTCGCCGTCGGCGGCCCGGACGACGAAGCCCGATCCGTCGGGACGTACCGAGATATTGCGGGCCTGCGCGGTGGATATCGCCTCGTCCAGCTCTCCTTTGAACCCCCGCAGTTCGCCCGCGGTGTCCTTGAGGATGTTCCGGATGGACTCGGCCTGGGTGTGGGCGTCCGCGAACTCTCCGACCGTCTTGCCGATGAACTTCCGGGAGACGTCCGAGTTCACCCCCCGCCAGTCGGCACCGTAGGCGGTGGCCTTGAGGCCCTCGTTGGCGGCCGTGTCCAGGCTCTTCAGATTCTTGACCAGGGTGCTCCAGTCGGTGACCGCGGCGTCGAGCTTGCCGAAGTTGGCATGGAGAAGAGTGTCGAAGTCCACTTACTTGTCGTCCTTCTTCTTCTCGTCGCCGTCGCCGTACGCCTCGTTGCGCTTCCCGGGCGGGCCGACCCGCTCGTCGAATCCGGATGCGAGGGCGGCGATGCTGCTCATCTCGCGCTCGATGAAGACCTCGTCACCGGCGTGGGCGTTCTTGGTGAAGTCCATATGGTTCGAGATATGGGCGCAGGCGTCCATCAGATCCGAGAGGGAGGACATCCACTTGATGCTCACCTGGGTGAGCGCGCCGCCCAGATCGAAGCCCTGGCCGGCGAGATCGGTGCCCGCGGAGTCGGTGGTCTTCTCGGCCACCCGTCCCTCGTTCCACAGCCGGTTGTAGAGCTCGAACGCCTGGTCGCCGACCTTGGCCAGATGCTGCTGGTCGACCTTGAGGTCGCCCTGGCTGTTCGTGGACAGCGTCTTGCCGTCGCCGGGCTCGTCGGGCACCCGGTTCAACTGCATCTGTGTCGACTGCCGCTCGACGGCCGCCGTTTTCAACTGCTCCCACTCGTCCCACGCCATGGCGGGATCCCCTCCCCGTTGGTTGCGCACTGTGCAGCGGACGGGTCCGCGCCACGAACCCCGCCCTGCCGCCCGCGCCCCAGGGCGTCAGGATCCGGCCGGATCGGGGGCTCTCGGCCATCGAGCCCGTCGACGCGGCCCATTCTGCTACGCGCCGTAGGAGTCGATTCTCAGCCGTGTGCAGGAAGTGGGGAGGTTACATGACGACTCCGCCGGATGGCCGGAATGAATCGTACGCGAGACCCGAATACGGGCGTCCGCACGGCTCACCGGCGCCCGGCCGCGGCCTGACGTCCCTACGGCCCGGACCGGACCGTACGGGCGTCAGGCGGCGCCGGACAGGGTCCGGTGCCGCAGTTCCGAACAGGTGTCGCTCAGCAGACGGGAGACGTGCATCTGCGAGATCCCGCACTCCTCGGCGATCCGGCTCTGGGTCATGCCCCGGAAGAAACGGAGATAGAGGATGCGCTGCTCGCGTTCCGGCAGTTCCGCGATCAGCGGGGTGACCGCCACCCGGTCGACCACGGTGTCCAGCTCGGGATCGGGCGCGCCGAGGGTGTCCGCGAGGGTCGACCCCTCACCGGGCGCACCGGGCGCGAGCTCGGCGTCGAGGGAGAGCGCCGCGTAGGCGTGCAGTGCGGAGAGGCCCTCCAGGACGTCCTCCGGGTCCAGACCGGCGCGGGCGGCGATATCGGCGGGGGTCGGTTCCCGGCCGGAGCCTGCGAGGTCCCGGTGGGCCGTACGGACCAGGCCGCGCAGTTCCTGGGTACGGCGCGGGACCCGCAGCAGCCAGGTGTGGTCCCGGAAGTGCCGGCGGACCTCGCCGGTGATCGTCGGGACCGCATAGCTCTCGAAGGCCGGCCCGCGGTCGGGGTCGTATCCGTCCACGGCCTTGACCAGCCCGAGCGCGGCGACCTGGCACAGATCGTCGAGTGGTTCGCCGCGGTTGCGGTAGCGGGCGGCGATCCGGTGGGCCATCGGCAGCCAGTCGCGGACCAGTCCGTCCCGCAGGGCGTCGTGCTCCACCCCGGGGGGCAGGGCGGCGAGCCGCCGGAAGTCGGCCGCGGTGTCGGGGGCGTCGTCGTGAGAGTGCCGTCGGCGGGCCACGCTGATCACCTGTTCCGGGGAAGGGGGATCGTCACATACCACCGGCCGGGGCGGCGCCTGCGCCGCCGTACGGTCGTCGGCGGGGGCGCGGGGCCCTCGGGCCGGGCAGCTGCGCACCTGCCCCGCTTCCACCCTGCCAAACCGGTCGCCGTCCCGCACCCCGTACTCCGTTCGGCCCGTCCGGGGCCTCAGCGCCCGTTCCGCAGCCGGATCCACAGCGGCAGGACGAACCAGCACAGCACGAACCAGAGCGCCATCGGGACGACCAGCCAGACGGCGAGGGGGTTGTGGAGGGCGACGCGCAGGACGAGCAGCAGGGCGGCGGCCATCGTGCAGAGCAGGAGCACCAGGCCGATGACGGTGAGCCGGGAGGCCAGGTCCACCGTTCTCGGCTTCATCCGGTGTCCGGTGAGCATCCGGTGCAGCGCCACCGGTCCGACCAGGGCGCCGGTGGCGGCCGCGCCGAGGAGGACGGTGATCACATAGATGTTCCGGTCGACGGGCCCCAGTTCGGTGAACCGGGGCTGGAAGACCACGGTCAGCAGGAAGCCGAAGAGGATCTGGACGCCCGTCTGGGCGACCCTGACCTCCTGGAGCAGTTCGGCCCAGAGGCGGTCCGCCCGCTCGTCCTCCGATTCGTCCCGTCCTCGTCTGCGGTGGGCGTCTTCCCGTACCGGTTCCGTCATGGGCTCTCCTCTCCGGCGGCGGCATAGGCGTAGGCGAAGGCGTCGTGCGGCCGGCCCGGGTCAGCGCACCACGGCCGCACCGACCAGCAGCCGGACGGCGGCGGCGATCGAATCGGCGTCGATTCCGGCGTGGGCGAGCTGCTCTGCGGGGGTGGCCGAGCCCGGCATGGTGCGGACGGCGAGCCGGACCAGCCGCGGCAGCGGCCTGCCGTCGGCGAAGGCGGAGGCGACCGCGTCGCCGATACCGCCCTCGGGCCGGTGGTCCTCGACGGTCATCAGACAGCCCGTCGCGTCGGCGGCCGCCTCCAGGGCCTCCGTGTCCACCGGCTTGACCGAGTAGAGGTCGAGCACCCGGACCCCGATACCGGCGCCCGCCAGCAGGTCGGCGGCCTTCAGCGCCTCGTGGACCGTGACCCCGGCGGCGACGACGGTGACCCGGTCGCCGTCCCCGGACCGCAGCAGCCGGGACCCGCCGACGGGGAACGCCTCGTCCGGTCCGTAGAGAACCGGCCCGGCGCCCCGGCTGGTGCGCAGATAGCCGATTCCGGGCAGCTGTGCCATGCGCCGCACCAGATCGGCGGTCTGGTTGGCGTCGCAGGGGTAGAGCACGGTGGAACCGTGGACGGCCCGCATCATGGCGAGGTCTTCGAGGCCCATCTGGGAAGGCCCGTCGGGTCCGATGGCGACTCCGGCGTGGGAGCCGCAGAGCTGGATTCCGGCCTCGCTGACCGCGGCCATCCTGATCATGTCGTGGGCGCGGGTGAGGAAGGCGGCGAAGGTGGTCGCGAAGGGCAGGTATCCGCGGGCCCGCATGCCCACGGCGGCGGCGACGAGCTGCTGTTCCGCGATGTAGAACTCGAAGGCGCGGTCCGGGTGGGCCCGGGCGAACGCCTCGGTACGGGTGGAGTCCCCGACCTCTCCGTCGAGGGCGACGACGTCGCCGCGCACCGATCCGAGGGCCGCCAGCGCCTCGCCGAAGGCGTCCCGGGTCGCCACCTCGTCCCCGATCCGGTAGCGCGGCGGTTCGGCCGGCCTGAGCGGTGTCGCGGGACGGGCCGTCACCGGTGGCGGGAGGGCGACGTCCACCCGGATGTCGCGGACCCCGCCCAGCTCCTCGACGGCCTGTTCGGGGTGCGGCAGGGGCTTTCCGTGGAAGCCCTCCCGGTCCTCGACCTCGGCGACGCCCCGCCCCTTGCGGGTGCGGGCGAGGACGGCCGTGGGGCGCCCGGCGGTGGCGGCGGCCTCAGCGAAGGCCGCGTCGACCGCTTCGACGTCGTGTCCGTCCACCTCGACCGTGTGCCATCCGAAGGCGTCCAGTCTCCGCGCGTAGGCGTCGAGGTCCCAGCCTTCCCGGGTCGGGCCGCGCTGGCCGAGCCGGTTGACGTCCACGATCAGGGTCAGGTGGTCGAGCTTCTCGTACGCGGCCGCCTCGACGGCCTCCCAGACCGAGCCCTCGGCCATCTCGCTGTCCCCGCAGAGCACCCAGATCCGGTACGGAACCCGGTCCAGGCGCTGTCCCGCCAGCGCCATTCCGACACCGATCGGCAGCCCCTGCCCCAGCGATCCGGTGGCCACGTCCACCCAGGGCAGCCGGGGCGTGGGGTGGCCCTCCAGCGGACTGCCGTCGTGGCGGAAGGTGAGCAGTTCGGCACCGTCGATGACGCCCGCCGCCCGGTAGAGCGCATACAGCAGGGGCGAGGCATGCCCCTTCGACAGGATCAGCCGGTCGTTCCCGGGGTGGTCGGGCCGGTCGAAGTCGTAGCGCAGCTGATGGGCCAGGAGTACGGCGGCGAGATCGGCGGCGGACATCGCGGACGTCGGATGCCCCGATCCGGCGGCCGCGGCGGCCCGGACCGCGTCCACCCTGAGCTGCTGTCCCAGCTCCGCCAGTTCCTCGGTGCGCATGGTCGGCTCCCTCTCGTCGGCAGCTGCCGTGCCGCGACCGCCGTCCCCGCGGGGGCTCCCGGCACGACCGAGCGGGAAGACCGCCTCGGGGCGCCTTCCCGATACGCCCCGGGTGCCCATGCGCCCGGGGCCGAAACCCGCCGGGGAACGCGCACCGTACGGAAACACCCGGAACCGTACGGAACCAGCGCCCGGAGCCGTCAGCCGTCGCCCAGCTCGGCCCGGACGCGACGGGAGGGGCTGAAGGTGTAGAGGTCGAGCACCTCGGGCGGATCGGCCTTCCCGGGCCCACCGGCGTCGACCCAGGCGGCTATGTCGGCGCTGGCGTCCGGATCGTTGACCAGGCCCAGCCACACCGGGCGGCCCCCTGCCCTGCGCCCCTCGGCGGAGGGCTGTACGACGACGACGTTGGCCTGCTCGCAGACGTCCAGACAGTCGGTGACCCGGACGGTCGCCTTGTCCGCCAGAGCCGTCCGCAGCTCCCGGAGCTGCGCGGCATGATCGACCCCGGGGATCTTGGCAGTGCCGCAGCAACAGCCCCGGCACACGGTGACGGTGGGCCGGACGGCACCCGGTGCGGACGCGGTGCGGCTGGAACGTCTGCTCATACGATCTCCTCGGCAGGGCCGGTCACGGGCCGTCGATTCCGACGATGATCCGACGATGATCGTAAAGCCTGCGGCACCACCCCTCCGAGGCTAGGCTGGGAGGAGTACTCGGGGCTGCTTCTCGCCGGGAGGCGAAGGACGATGACCGGTCTGGTGATCCGGAACTTCGACACAGCGGACGAGACACGCCCCTTCGAGGACGGCAAGGGGAGACTGGAAGTCCTCAACACCTCGGGCGGACCCGTCGGCCGTGCCGTCTTCGAACCCGGCTGGCGCTGGTCGGACCATGTGAAGCCGCTGGCGGGCACGGACAGCTGTCTGGCGGCCCACACGGGCTATGTCGTGAGCGGCCGCGTGACGATCGTCATGGACGACGGGGAGCGCGCCGATGCCGGCCCCGGCGACTTCATCGAGATCCCTCCGGGACACGACGCCTGGGTGGTCGGGGACGAACCCTGCGTGACGATCGACTGGACCGGGTACGGCGACTACGCGAAGCCCGCGTGACCCCTCGGGAGCAGGGCGGAAGGCGAAGCCGGGCCCGGCCTTCCGGTGTTTCACCGCCGCGGTGCACAACTCGGGCATTTCAGGATCGACCATCCGGCGCACCACTGGTGTGCTAGAATTTCCACGTTGCAGTTTTGGTACCCATGAACTATGTGCGCCTGACGGGAATGTTTCTCCTTCGGGCGCGTTTTTGTTTCCGGCATCTCCGGATGGGGCCTCTGCCTACAGAAGGAGAGCACCATGGCACAGGGAACCGTGAAGTGGTTCAACGCCGAAAAGGGTTTCGGCTTCATCGAGCAGGACGGCGGCGGCCCGGACGTCTTCGCCCACTACTCGAACATCGCGACGCAGGGCTTCCGCGAGCTCCGTGAGGGCCAGCGGGTCAGCTTCGACGTCACGCAGGGCCAGAAGGGCCCGCAGGCCGAGAACATCGTCCCCGCCTGATCGCCGGACGCTGATCGACCCGCCGGGGTCCGCACCGTGACGGTGCGGACCCCGGCGGTGTATCCGGGCCGGGCGCCGTTGCGGCGCCCGGCCCGGTTCTGTTTTCCCGGTGCGGCTCAGCGCCCGAAGAAGGCGTTGTGGACCGTGACCGCCGACTGATTGTCCTGCTGGTCGGTGACGACGGCCTTCAGGGACACCGCCTTGCCCTTCTCCGGCGCGCGGACCGTCGCCTTGCCCCCGACGACCGGGGCGGGCAGCCACTTCTTGCCGTCGTACGACACCGCGACCCGCAGGGCCTTCAGTCCGGCCCCGGCCGCCGCACCCTGGACGACCACGGGGACGGTCTGCTTGCCGCCCGCCGGGACGGTGGAGTCGGGTGCCGTGGCCGGCCGGAACCGGACCGTGGAGACCGGGAGCATCGTCGCCGCGTCGGTACGCGCCGAGGTGAAGGTCCACGAGGCGTCGATGCGGGTTCCGGCCCGGTTGAACGCCGGGTCCCGGTGGACCGTGGTCGCCACCGTGTAGCGGGCGGACTCGGGCGGCAGCGTGAAGTTCAGCGCGTCGAGAGCCGCGTTCTCCTGTGCGTACAGCACACCGTTGCGGTGGATCGTGGTGTTCGCCGCCGCGTACCGTGCGTTGCCGTCGTGGCCCGCGTCGTCACTGATCAGGGGCAGTGAGGCAGAGAGGTCGTTGCCGGTACGGGCGATGCCCGCCCGGGCGTCGACCCGCGGCCCCGGGACTCCGGTGTTGAAGTTCTCCGTGTACGTGGCGCCCGCCGTGTACTGCCGCGGCTCGGTTCCGTACAGCACGTCGAAGCGGAGGTATCCCTCCGGGTCCGGCACGCCGGGGATGCCCGCGGCCAGCTGCCAGGTGGCCCCGTCGTCCGTGGAGAGATGGACGTTACGGGTCTGCGGCGCCGGCCTGACGGAGAAGAACGTCTCCACTCCGGAGCCGCTGGGCAGGGCGCCGAACAGCGCCAGGGCACCCCGGGCACCCGGGGCGGACGCCCCGATGGCCGTCTTCACCAGGGCCAGGTCCTTGGCCGCGTAGGCCTTGGTGTAGCCGGTGGCCAGTTGGGCGACCGGTCCGCCGGCGAGGGTGTGGTACTCGTCGGTGCCGCGCTCCCAGTCCGTGGACCACGTCTGTGCGAGTTCGCCTTCGAGCTGCCGGGGGCCCTGGTAGGCGGTGCGGACGTTGTCGAAGCTCGTGAACTCGCCGCCCTGGAGGAAGAACGACCCGCCTGCCAGGTAGGTGTACAGCACGCCCGCGCGTATCGAGCGGGCGGCCGGGTCCGGCACCGTGACCGTCACCGGCCGGGTGGTCCGGGCGTCGAGGGTGACGGTGGTGGGGCCGTCCACGGAGAACTGCGGATTGTCGATCAGGTCGGCGCCCTTCCGCGGCGCCGCGGGGTCGACGAGCATATCGGCCGAGAGGAAGTAGGTGCCGCGCGGCATCCGGACCGTGGCGGAGCCCGCCGTCAGATCCGGAAGGATGCGCCGGTTGGTGGCGGCGCCGCTGTATCCGCGCAGTTCGGCCTGCCAGTCGGTGCCCGGCGCGCCGTCCCGTCCGAAGGTGTTGAAGGTGACCTCGTACGATTCGACCTCCCGGTCGACCGAGGCCGCGGTCCGTACGGTCCGGCCGCCTCCCGACGCGACGACGGTGACCGAGTACAGGCCGTCGACGGTCCCGCCGAGCCGGGTGTCGGCCGTCAGATCCACCGCGGCGGTACCGCCCGCGGGGACCGTGATCCGCTGCGCCCCGAGCGTGAAGAACCCGGCCGGTGCGGGCTGTCCGTCGGCGCCGGTGGCCGCCGTCGCCGCCAGGTCGAGGGTCACGTCCGCGGTGCCGTAATTGCGGTACGTGAGCTTCTTGGTGACGGGGGTGTCGTCCTGGTGCGGCCACAACTGGGTGCCCAGGTTGAGCGATACGGGTTCGGCGACGACCGTCTGGTCGATCGCCCGGTCGATCTGGATCCGCCCGGCGCCCTGCCGGAACACCGAATGGGCGCCGTCCTTCGCCGAGGCGACCAGCACCGACTTGAGCTGGGCGCCCGTCCAGGTGGGGTTCTTCTGCTTCAGGATCGCCGCGGCGCCCGCGACATGCGGGGACGCCATGGACGTACCGTTCTGGGCGACGTACCCGGGCGGGTTCTGGCCCCCGGTACCCGCGGCCGCGGCGGCCGTGATCGCCACACCGGGTGCGGTGACGTCCGGTTTGACGGCGCCGTCCCCGGTACGGGGCCCGGCCGAGGAGAAGTCGGCCATCAGGTCGTTGTCGTCGACCGCGCCGACGGTGAGGGCCGCGTCGGCGGTGCCCGGTGTGCCGAGGGTGCCCGCGTCCGGCCCCTCGTTGCCCGCGGCGACGGCGAACAGGACGCCCTTCTCCGCGGACAGCTTGTTGATCTGCGCTTCCAGCGGGTCGATCCCGGGGGTGTCGGGCGCGCCGAGGCTCATATTGACGACATCGGCGCCTTGGGCGACGGCCCAGTCGACCCCGGCGAGGATGCCGGAGTCCAGCCCTTCGCCCCGGTCGTCCAGCACCTTGGCGTTGATCAGCTGCGCCCCGGGCGCCACACCTTTGAACCGGCTGTCCTTGGCCCCGGTACCGGCCGCGATGGAAGCGACGTGCGTTCCGTGCCCCGACCGGTCGGTGGCGTCCGGTGAACCGCTGAAGTTCTTCTCCGCGACCACGCGGCCGGCCAGATCCGGGTGGGTGGAGTCGATACCGGTGTCGACCACGGCGATCTTGACGCCGGTGCCGTCGTACGAGCGGGACCAGGCGGCCGGGGTGCCGATCTGTGCGGTGCTGCGGTCGAGCGTCGCCTTCCGCACCCCGTCCAGCCAGACCCGCGCGACGCCGGAGGTCAGTGCCGCCGACCCGTCGCCCTGCGGCCGGCTCAGGGCCTCCCACAGTGCGTCCGCACTGCCTTCGGCGCTGGTCACGGCGTCGGCGTTGAGCATCGACAGGGTCCGGTGGACGGTTGTGCCGCCGGACGTGCGCACCCCGTCCCTGGCCGCCTTCGCCGCGGTACCCCGGTAGCCGACGATCACCTTGAGCCCGGTCCCGTGGGCCTTCCGGAGCTCCGGCTTGGCGAGCGCGGTGACGTCGAACAGCTGTCGGTCCAGGGTGCCGTCGGCGATCAGCCGCCGGGCGTCGCGCGGCACCACATAGGTGCGGCCCTGGTGGATCTGGGTGAAGAAGGGGATGTGCTCCCGCCCCTTCGCCCGCTCGATACCACCGACACGGCCCCGGGCGTCCACCGTGACCCGGTCACCGGTGATCAGGGTGACGGTCTGCCCGGTCCCGGCACCGCCCTTGGACTTCGCGACGGCCGACGGGGACACCGTGTCCCGGCCACCGCTCTCCGCCGACGCCGGGCCGGTCGTGCCCGCCGCCAGAGCCACGGCACACGCGGCTGCCGCGTACGCCCTCTTTGCTGGTTTGCGCAAGATTCCCCCTTGCTCAGGAGTACGGACCGGGCGGGGGCCCGGTCCCTTCCGGGGGCGCATTCGGAAAAGGCGAACGGCCCCGGGATCCCGAAGTATGCCGAGGCCGTTCCGGAGCACTCAATGATCGTTCTGTAACAGGCTTACGCTGGTGGAACGTTGTCGGAAGCACTGCTTCACGGGCGGTAAGCTCGCTGTCGACCGTCGGAAACCGCTGAGAAAGACCGACGGACCCGGGCCGGACAGCAGTAGCCGACCGGGACCCCAGGGCTGCCCCGACATCTTTTGCAGCGTTACTCCTGCAAACACCAGTCGACGAAGGACGCGATGCTGGGGTCCACCCGGCCCTCCCCGTCGGCCACCGCGGCCGTACAGAAGAACCGCACCTCGTCGAACTCCAGGTCCATCGTCTTCACCAGATTCCGCAGCCCCAGCCCCTCGCACAGCCACTCCCGGGCCGTATCGCTGTGGTCCAGCCGCTCCGGCAGCAGCGCGGGCTGCCCGGCGAGCAGATCGGTCTTGCTGACGGCGACGGCCAGCCGCGCCCGGTCCAGCCGGGTGCCCATCGTGCGTACGGTCTGCACCGACCGTGCAAAGACGTCCTCCGGATCGACCGTCGAGGCCAGGGTGCGGTCCACCTTCGGACCCTGCGGGTCCAGCCGGGTCCAGAAGGCGCCGACGGCCATCGGGTCGAGGACGAAGACGAAGGTGCGGGCGGCCCGGGCATAGCGCAGCGCATCCGTCTCGTCCCGGTTGACGAACCGCTCGCCCGCGGTGTCGAAGACATGCACCAGCCGTTCGGCACGGCCGCTGCCCAGGACGAACGAATGGGCCCGGGGCAGCGTCTTCTGGGTGGGGCGGGTACGGCCCTGAATCGCCAGCACCTCGCGCAGGACCCGGTAGTTGCCGTCGGATTCGGCGTCCGCGAGCCGGATCGCCGGACCGCCGTTCCCGGCGGCGTTCTCCAGCGCCATCAGCATCGCCGCCATCAGCTGCGTCTTCCCCGCGGCCCGGCCGCCGATCAACGGCAGGATCAGCTCGGGCATATGCCCGGCGTCGGGGTTCATGGGCTTGCGGCAGTGGTCGTGCACGCAGTGGCCGCTCAGCCGGGCGTCCCTGCTCATCAGCATCAGCAGCGTCGGCAGGCGCTCCCCGCAGGCACAGCGGCGTCTGAAGAGCCCGAAGGTGCCCGGCCGGATATCGGTGTGCCGGCGCCGGCAGGTCGCGCGGGGGCAGTCGTACTCCGGATACGGCACCCGCTCGAAGCAGCTCGGGCACAGCATGCCCCGGGGCAGCCCGCGGAGCACCATCATCGTCCGGTCGGCGGTGCGGAGCGCGCCCGCGGTCAGCCGGGCACCGCCCATCAGCAGGAAAACGCCGAGGGCGTGCAGCCCGAACAGCAGCCCCAGCAGCGGGACCGCGAGGGCCGCACCGGCGGCGAGACCCAGGTGGAGGGTGAGGCCGTACGGCACCGAAACCGCCGGGTGGACGGAGGGCGCGGTGAACTGTTCCGCGGTGACCCGGCGGAAGGAGTCGGTGACCGTACGGACGTACATCCGGGCGCCCAGGGTGCGGAGTTGCCGCAGATCGCGGACCGCGGGGCCGTAGAAGTAGTTGCGGTGGGCCGATTCGTCGGCGGGGCGGTACGGCGGCACCGTCACGTACTCGGGGGTCCGCAGCCGCAGGACGCCGTTGAGGACCCGGGAGTACCGCCAGTGGACTTCACTGACGAAGGCGAGTCCGCGCAGGCCCGCGATCAGGGGGACGACGGACAGATAGAACATCAGCAGGCCCAGATAGAGGGCGGGCACGACGACGAACATCACCACGGCTCCCATGGCCGCTCACCTCTCTTCCCGGCCCGGATCGTCCGGTGTCCGTCGCCGGGTGATCCTGCGGACCAGCTTCTTCCCGGCGCCCAGGCGGCGCTCGGCGCACTTCAGATAGGCATCGGCGAGCGCGGAGTCGTAGGGGCGGACGGCACCGGCCAGCCGGTTCAGGTCGTCCGGCCGCCAACGGCCGGCGATATCGTGGCGCAGGGCCGTGATCAGCTCGAAGTGGGCCTGCGGCAGCGGGCACCGGGAGTCCATCGCGACGACCCCGGTGACATGGCTGAACAGCACCTCGTCGACGGGTCCGCTGTCGGCCGCGGCCTCGCGCAGCGCGCGGAGATAGCCGTCCGTGAGGGAGAACCCGAACTCCCCGATGTCGGTGCGCAGCCGGGCGTGGTCGGCGGGCAGCGCGAGGAGGGCGGGGATCAGCCGGTGGCGTTTCAGGGCGCGCGGCGCCGCCCAGGCGTCGGCCTGCGGGATCCGGAACGCGCGGGCGAGCGCGGTCGCCTCGGGTGCCTCGTGCAGGGCCCGGTCCAGGCCGAGGGTGGTTGCCACGCACTCCCGGGTGACCGGGCGCAGCCAGGCGGAGCGGCCCGGTGCGGCCAGTGCCTCGTAGAGCAGCAGACAGGACCGCAGGGCCTCTTCGTCGTGGATCTCCTGTTTGACGGCGCGGTCGAACCACTCGCCGATCGCGTCGTCGGCCTGCTGTTCCGGGGGAAGCCGGCGGGCGATCTCGGTGGCTTCCTCGTAGGTCCAGGCCGGTGAGGCCTGCCGCCACAGGGCCCTGAGCAGTTCCCCGTCCGGCGAGGTCAGGCCGCGTACTGCCAGGATCCGGAAGAGCAGTTCGACCGTGCGGGCGGGTTCGCGCTCGGCCTGGGCCCGCCAGTAGTGCTCCAGGAGCCGGGGGCGCTCCCCGAGGTCGGATTCGCGCAGCAGGCTCGCGGGGAACTGGGCGAAGAGCTGCTCCTGGCCGTTCCGCCGGGCCAGCACCTCGTGGACGGCGGTCGCCAGTGCGGCTCTGAACTCCGGGAGGGTGTGGACGAGCTGTGCCGTTTCGGCGCGGAGCTCGGGGCCCGCGGCGGAGGAGCCGAGGAGGGTACGGGCCAGGTCCAGGCTCTGTGCGGCGAGCGGTTCGGGCGGCGGGGTGAGCCGGGCGCCCAGGGCCCACAGCAACAGCCGGACCCGGACGCGGGTGGTGGTGGCCTCGTCGAGCAGCCGCTGCCACAGGGCGGTGGCCCGTTCGCGTTCGGCGGGGTGGGTGATCGGTACGGGGCCGGCCGCGTTCTCCGCTCCGGTCGCGTAGGCGCGGATCCGGGACCGGTGGAGCCTGCCTTCGAGTTCCTGGTGGAGTGCGCTGTCTCCGCCCGCTTCGGCGGCTGCGCTCAGTGTCGCCAGTTGCCCGTCGTCCAGGTCCCGGTGGCGGTGGTGGATGTCGGCCGCCACCGCCGCCCGGCGCGTCCCGAGGTGGCCCGCGCCCGGCAGCCAGTCGATCACGGCCCGGACGTCGGTACCGGTCAGTTCGATGCCGCCCGCGGCCGCTGCCGCCGCCACGGGGGCGTGCCAGTCCCCGGGGTCCCGCTCCCGGCCGTCCGCGTACTCGGCGGTCCAGGACCAGACCGAGCGGACGGAGCCGACGCCGATCCCGGTCAGCAGCCGTACCAGATCGTGGACGGGTGCCGGTTCGGGGAAGCGGCCTGCGGAGAAGTCGAAGACGGTGTACGTCTCCTCGCCGTCGGGTCCGAAGTCGGGGTGCGCCTCGGGCACGGTGCCGATGAGGTGGAGCCGGCTGCGGGCGGGGCGCAGCAGGTAGGTGGCGAAGGACAGGGTGCGGGCCAGCGGGGGCGGCAGCAGGTAGGAGACGGCGGCGAACCAGTGGGCGATCCGGTCCGTCGTATCGTCGATCACCACCACCGAGCCGTCGTCCGCGAGTGCCGTGAACACGGCCGCCAGCAGGGCCGGGAGCTGTCCGGCGTCCGGGCGGCCGCGCAGGAAGTCGCGTACGGCGCGGGGGCTGAGCGGGCCGCGCGGCAGGGGTGCGGAGAGTTCGGGGAGTTCGGTGGAGTCGGCCACCCGGGCCGTCCACAGCGGCGAGTTCCACAGTTCGACGGCGAGCAGCCCGCCGCTGTCGGGGGTGAACTCGCCTTCCGTGTGCAGGGCGTGGGCGAAGTAGTTGCCGAATCTGCGGGCCGAGTCGCGGCCCGCGTACCGGACGCACAGCGTTGTCGTCCCCTGTCCGCCGGGGCTGTGGCAGAGGTTGACCGGGCAGCGGGCCAGTGTTTCCGGGGTGTCCGATTCGATCAGGGAGCGCGGGGGTTCGTATCCGGCGAGGCCCTCCACCCGGTGCCGGGTCTCCGCGGAGACCTGCTCGCTGACCGCGTTGAACTGGAAGCCGGAGGAGCCGCTGAGCCCTTGTTCGCAGGAGGTGTAGTACAGCTGCTGGAAGCTCCTCATCCGCGGCCCGCCTTGGGCACCGAGCCGAATTCGGTGAGCAGCCACAGCAGGGGGTCCGCCACCCGGTAGGGCTGGATGCCGGTCGGGGCGACCCGGGAGTCGGGCGTGGCGCTGCGGCCGAGTGCGGAGACCCCGAAGTAGCGGTAGCGGGCGAAGGTGTTCTCCAGGGCCTGGTCGATGGGGACGCCGTCCCACTCCTTCAGCAGCCGGCGGACCTCCTCGTGCACGCTGAGGCTGTCGCCGACGTCGAACCGGCCGCGGGCGGGGGCGTGGGCGCGCAGCGGGCTGCCGTTCTCCAGCAGATGCCAGAAGGCGTCCGTCTTGGAGAAGACCACCGCGAGCGGGGTGTCGACCTTCGCCGCCCGGCCGCCGTTCGCGGCCAGCAGCAGTCCGCTGACCCGGCTCAGTACGTTGATCGGCGGGTCGATGCCGTCCATCCGGGGCAGCGCGGTGCCGGGGGCGGCGTGTTCCCGGGCGCCCGGCATCTGCAGGGGGTCCAGCAGCAGGACGATGCCGTCCGCGTTGGCCAGGTAGCGGGTGTTGAGTTCGACGCTCTCCCGGCTGTTGAAGTCCTCGCCCGCCGTGTCGAAGAACGACAGCACGGTGTGCTGCGGCCGCTCGCCGAACAGCCCTCTGCGGCGCAGCCCGAAGCGGAACACCAGCGGCTCGACCCGGTTGGCGTTGGTCGTCGCGGTCTGGGTGGGCGGGAACATCTGCCGGTCGCGGTAGAGCCGGTCCTCGTACTCCGAGCTGTAGCGGCGCATGGTGGTGTCGTCGAGGCCCATCATGGAGGCGCCGTACGCCTCGCCGACCCGGTTGCGCATCTCGTGCAGCAGTACGGTCATGTAGATCGTCTTGCCGGAGGACCGGGCACCGACCATGGCGATCAGCCGGTTGTCCACCATGCCGAACTGGACGGGCAGTTCGACGTGGCAGACGGGGCAGATGCGGTACGTGGTCTCGCCGTCGCAGTCCGGGCACGGGGCGGTCGGTCTGCGGCCGTCGGCGGTGAAGTCCGGGCCGACGTCGTGGGCGGGGCGGCGGCCGAACCGTTCGTCGAGGACCGGGTCCCGGCGCCGTCGGCACTGTTTGCGGGTGCGGCTGAGCCGGCTGTTGCAGCGGAAGCGGATCTCGCGCGCGGCGAAGGTCTCGTAGCAGTAGGGGCAGGTGAGGCGTTTGGCCATCAGGTCACTCGCAGCTTGTGCAGGGCCGTGGGGCGGATATCGGGATCGGAGTCGGCGGGCCGGGCCGGGAAGCAGACCAGCCAGGAGGGGCCTCGGCCGGCGGGGAGCGGGAATTGGACGGTGAGAGGGGTGCCGGCGGGAAGTCGCTGGGCGGGGACCTCGTGCAGGACGGTGCCGTCGGCCGTACTGGTGGGGCGGTAGCGGCCGACGCCGTGCACGATGCGGAGGTCGGGGAGGTCGCATCCGGTCCGGGCGGTGAAGGTGACGGTGGCGACCCGGGCGCCGGTGAGGCGGCGGCGGGCCGTGGGTTCGTAGTCGACGACGGGGGGTTCGGCCGGTACCCGGAGTCCGGCGGCGCCCTCGGTGTCGGCGGCGGGATCGGGGACGAGTGCCTCCACGGTGAGGGTGACGGCGCCCCGGCCGACGGGGAGGTCGAGGCCGCCGTCGTGTTCGTAGACGCGGCGGCGGCAGAGGATGTCGCCGTCGCGGGGCCCGCTGCCGGTTCCCGTGGTGTCCTCGCGGCGCCAGCGGACCCGGGCGGTGAGCGCGGACTCCGGCCAGGCCCAGAGGACGAGGAGGTGGTCGTCGCGGCGGACGGCCTGGAGCTGGGTCACGGGGACGGAGTACAGGGCGAACGGGGGCGCGGGCTCGGGTCCGGATCCGGCCTCCGCTTCAGGCCCGGTTTCGGCTTCGGGCCGGGGTCCGGGGGCGGTGGCGCCTTCGGGCCGGGGTCCGGGTCCGGGTTCGGGGGTGGCGGCGGGATCCGGGGCCGGTGCGGGGGTCGGCTCGGGGGGCGGTTCCGGTACGGGGGTCGGTGCGGGCCCGGGGGTCGGTGGGGCCGTTACGGGGTCGGGCCGCGGTTCCGCGCGCCGTTCCGGGGGCTCCTCCGCGGCGCCCGGTGGTTCGGGATCCGCCGGAGGAGGCGGCCACGGGGCCGGTTCCGGGTCGTCGGCGAGTGCGGGGGGTGCGAAGTACGCCGTCGCGGGGGCGGTGCCCGTGGCGATACGGAGAAGGCCGAAGTCCGGCAGGGCGAGCAGGCCGTTGACGACGGCGAGTTCGGGTGCGGTGCAGCGGACCGTCAGGCCCTGTGCCGCAGGCAGGTTCTCGATGTCGGTACGGCGGGCGGGGTCGGTGTAGGGGGCGCCGGAGAGGAGAACGGCGTCCGGGGACGCCTCGGTCAGCTCCCCGGCGATCGCCGCCAGGCCCCGGTCGGCGCCCGGCCGCCCGGTGCGGGTGGAGACGATGCGTACGGTCAGATCGGGGGTGACGGCGAGAACCGTCAGTTCCAGGGTGTCCGGGTCCAGGTCGGCCACCAGGACCGTACGGTGGACGCCTTCGTCGATCGCGCCGTAGTGCAGGGCCACCGCGACCGGGACCGGGACGATCCTGCTGACGCGCAGGCCCGCGTCCTCGGCGGCACGGCGCAGCCGGTCCTCGTCCTCGCGACCGGCGGACGCGGGGAGACCGAGCACCGCCTCCCGCTCCTGCCCGCTCTCCGGCTCCTGCTCCTGCTCCTGCTGCGTCTGCGCGGCGAGGATCAGGGCGAGGGCGTCCTCGGGACGGGCGATGCCGTCGGTCCGGTCCAGCTCCACGACCGTGACGGCGGTGCGGCCGTCCGGTCCGGGCCGGCCGACCCGGGCGGAGTGGTGGCCGATGCTGATGCCGAGCATGTCTTCAGCCGTTCCCTTCATCGGCCCTGACCCAGGGCCTGCCGTCGGTACCGGTGCCGAGCCGGACCCTGCTGCCCGGGGGCGGGCGGTGGGCCAGGAAGTGGGCGACCACGGCCGCCCGCAGCCGCTCCAGTTCATTGCGGATCTGCCGGCCGCCGTACGCCCGGCGCTCCGGGTCGTCCATCCGCCCGGTGATCCACGGGTGCAGGGTGTCCGCATCCGGGACCAGCTCGACCTGGTGCCGTTCCCGGACCGATTCGGTGAGCTGGCCCAGCAGCCGGTCCGCGATCCTCACGATGTGCTCGCGGCGCAGCATGTCGAAGACGACCACGCCCGGTTTGAGGCGGCCGTAGATCTCGGGCCGGCCGATGGTCCGGAACTTCTCCTCGACGGCCCGGGTGAAATGCGCTTCCAGGGCGGAGTACGGCACCTCGTCGCCGTCCTCGGCCAGCAGGTCCTGGACCGCTTCGGCGCCCGTGTTGGAGGTGAAGATGATCAGGCACTGGGAGAAGTAGGCGGTCTGGCCGCGGCCGTCGGTCAGCCTGCCGTCCTCCAGGATCTGGAGGAATTTGTCGAGGACCCGGGGGTGGGCCTTTTCGATCTCGTCGAAGAGGAGGACGCTGAACGGCCGCTCCTGGACCCGGCGGGTCAGCTCGCCGCCCTGCTCGTGGCCGATGAACCCGGGTGGGGCGCCCGCGAGCCGTTCGGCCGCGTGCTCCTGCTGGTATTCGCTCATGTCGAAGCGGGCGTACGCGCTCTGGTCACCGAACATCAGCTCCGCGACGGCCTTGGCGAGTTCGGTCTTGCCGACGCCCGTGGGGCCGACGAAGAAGAACGCGCCCCGGGGGCGGGCGTTGCCCGAGCCCCCGAAGTCGACGCCGACGTACGCGGCCTGGAGGGCGGCGGCCACCGCGTCGACCGCCCGGGACTGGCCGACCACCCGGGTGCCCAGGACGCCCGCCGCACGGGCGACGGTCTCCCGGTCCAGCTGGGTCCACGGGTCGACGCTGACATTGAGCCGGTGCAGCTCCAGGAGCTTGTCCGGTTTGCGGAGGGGTGCGTCGCGCAGCCAGGAGGTCCGGGCGAGCGCTTCGATGTCCCAGCCGGACATGCCGTCGGTGGCGCCGACCAGGGCTTCGACCTCGTGGCGGCCGGCCTCCTGGGAGCCGTTGAACTCACCGAGCAGCCAGGTCAGCCACAGACGGCGCTCACCGGGGTCGGGCGGGCCGATGTGGAGGGTGGCGATCCGGGGGTCCTCCAGAGGGAACCAGCCGGGCAGCCGCCCGACGTCACCGACGGCGCAGAGGACCGCGTTACGGGCGTGCGGGGGTCTGCCGGAGCGGGCCGAGTGCGGGGTCACGGCGTCCGTCATGGCCTCGCGCAGCCGGAGATAGCCCGCGTTCGACTCCGGTCGGCCGGGCGGGAGTTGGTGGTCGACGTCCTGGAAGACGAAGGCGGTCGCCGCTTCGGGGGAGGCGGCCAGCCGGTGCACGGTCGCGACCACGTCGTCGAAGGCGCGCGGCGGGCCTGCGGGGCGGGGGGAGAGCAGACCGGCGCGCTCCCGGTCCCGGCCGGTCCCGCTCCGGGGGCGCGGCCGGTCCCGGTCCTCCCGGCTCTCACCGCCCTCCCGGCGCACCGGGTCCGCCGAACTCCGAGTGTTCGCCGAGTGCGCCGCGTTCGCTGCATGCGGCGGGGGTCCCCCGCTCTCGTGGCTCTCCCGGTCCTGCCGGGCCCCGCGGCCGGCCCGGTCCGCCCAGGGGCGCGGCTCGCGCCGGTCGCCGTCGGCGGTCCCGGTGGTGGTGCGCGGCCGGTTCGCCTCCAGTGCGGCGAAGCGTTCCGCGTGGCCGGGCAGTGGGAAGGTGAGCCCGGCCACCGGATCCCACCAGCCCACCACATCGGCACCGCGTGCTTCGAGGACTCCGGCGACCAACTGCCGGAAGGACGCGGGCCGGTCGTCGAACCACCAGCGGTCCCGGATCTGACCGTCGAGGATCACCTGGCGGCCGCGCCGCAGCTCCCAGCCGAGCGACACCGCCCAGAGGGGCATCATTCCGTCGGCCGTGACCGGTCCCGTCCCGTCACCGTCCGGGGAGCCGTCCGGGGAGCCGCCCCGGGACCCGCCCGGCGGTCCGCCCTCGCCCGCGTACCGGCCGGACCCCTCCCCGGGCCCGTCCTTGGCGAATCCGGGCGTACTCATGGGCTCGTCCACCATCGGACGGTCCCGCCGGGCAGCGGCTCGGCACGCCGGTCCGGGGGTTTGCCGTCCCAGGTCAGCTCACCGGCCACAAAGCCGTCGTCACCGCCCAGCGCCAGGTGCACCCGCTCCAGCAGCGCCTCCGTGGTGTCGCACACGGCCTCGCCCCGCTCGGCAGTGAGCGTCGTGTCCGGTTCGCCGTCGACGTGGTAGACGAGTACGGGCGCCCCGTCGTCCCCGGTGGCGACCGTCGTCTCGTACATCGCACCGGTCGGCCGGGAGAAGTGCAGCCGGAAGCTGCCGCCGTCGTCCTCGCCGCCCTCGAAGGCGAACCCCTCCCCGGTCATGGCGTCCCGGAGGGCCTCCACCAGGTCCCGCCGCCGCTCGTACGCCAGTTCCAGTTCGTCGAGCCGGCCCTCGGCGTCGGGGAGCCTGCGTTCGAGGTCGGCAACTGCGGTACGGGCCTCGGCGGGCGAGCGTGCGGCCAGGGCACCGGTCACGGCGCGCAGGGCGTCCCCGATCTCCCCGGCGAGGCCGGGGTCACCGAGTTCGGCGGCGGCAGCCACCACGGCCTCGGCCGCCTCGCGTACCACGTCGAGACGTTCGGCGGCCTCCGCGAGGGCGGTCTCGACGGCTTTCTCCGCGGCCGCCTCCCGTTCGGCGGCGGCCGTCTCGTTCCGTACGCGCTCCGCCTCGTCGGCCGCCGCGCGCTCCCGTGCGGTCCGGGCTGCCCGCTCCGCGGCCGCGAGCGCCTCCGTGACCGTCACCGTATGCCGGGTGAGGGCGTGTTCGACCGTACCGAGCAGGGCTTCGAAGCGGACCTCCCGGCCCGGTGCGGTGGCCTCCCGCAACTGTTCCAGCAGGTCGGTGCAGGCGCGATGGCCGTCCGCGTCGAGTGCGGGTCCGTCCCGGCCGGTCGCCGCGAGCCGTCGGTCCAGCGCGGCCAGGGTCGCGGCGCGGTCCTCCGTACGTGCTCCGGTCGCCGCCGGGCCCCGGTCGACGATCCGGCCGCGCAGCTCCTCCACCGCGCCGCCGAGGGATTCGCCGCGGGCCGCCCTGAGCCGGAGCCCGGTCAACTCCCCCTCCAGAGTGCCGAGATCGGCCCGTTCGCCGGAGCGCCGGGCCTCGGCGAGCAGTCCGCGCAGCTCGTCCAGGGCCCGTTCGTCGGCGCGGGCCTGCCCGGCGCGGACCCGGGCTTCTTGGGCGGTGCGTTCGGCCGCGCGCCGGGCCGCCACCTCGGCTTCTCTACGGGCGGCCGCGGCCCGCCTGCGCTCCGCATCCCGGGCGAGTCTCTCCCGCTCGGCCGCCCGCCGGCGCTCCCGGGCCCGGCGTTCCTCCGCCCGCCGCCTGCGCTCGGCCGCCTCCCGCTGCGCATAGAGCGCGCCGACGCCGACACTGCTGTACTTGGGTGATCCGCTCATCGTCCCCTCCGTGCCTCGGTGCGCAGCACGAACCCGCGCGCCGCGAGCTGTTCCTCCAGCCCCTGCCGGAATCCGGGGACCGGCGGCACCCCGGCCCAGGAGAGGGAGGTGTCGGCGTTCACCGACAGTTCGATTCCGGCGGTCGTGTCCGGTTCTGCCAGGACCCTGCGGTAGCGGTCGGAGAGCGGGATCAGCCGCTGGTTGTCCGAGCCGCGCCAGCGCAGACTGCCGTGCCGGGCGGCGATGTAGGGCCCGTCGACGAGCAGGTCCAGCCGCTCCAGGAGGGCGTGGTGGTCCGGTCCGCCGCGCCGGAGTGCCTCGTGGCGGAAGCCGGAGTACGCCATCGCCCCGAAGTCCGGGCGCCGTTCCCGTACCGCGTCGAGCAGTGCGGCCAGCGCTCCGGCCTGGCTGAACGGCTCGCCGCCGGAGAACGTCACGCCTTCGATTCCGTCCAGACCGGCCAGCCAGTCGGCGAGTTCGGGGATGTCGCGGGCGGTGCCGCCGTCGAAGGGGAGGGTTTCGGCGGCCACACAGCCCGTGCAGCGCAGCGGGCAGCCCTGGACCCAGACGACGGCGCGGCTGCCGGGGCCGAGGACCGTGCAGTGGTCGAGGGTCCGGGCGACGGAGAGCCGGGGCGTCATCGGGCCTCCCCCGGGCGGCGGGGGCCGCTGTCGGCGGCCCGTTCGGCCTGGTCGCACCAGGGGCACCAGGGCCGCTCGACGGTGTGGACATGGCGGCTGTCCACCGCGCAGGCCTTCAGCCGGCCGGGGGCCAGCTCCGCGGTCAGCGCCC
This sequence comes from Streptomyces tsukubensis, assembly GCF_003932715.1. Taxonomy (NCBI): domain Bacteria; kingdom Bacillati; phylum Actinomycetota; class Actinomycetes; order Kitasatosporales; family Streptomycetaceae; genus Streptomyces; species Streptomyces tsukubensis. The sequence continues at coordinate 965,748 of NZ_CP020700.1, forward strand.
GTTCCCACTCGACCGCCGCCGGTCGTCGCAGCGAGCCCGTGAACGCCGCCCGGAACAGCTCCGCGAGCCGTCTCGGCAGCAGATCGGCCGGGGGTGCGGTGCGGGGCAGCAGCACCGACGTGCGGTCGACGATGCGGCAGCGGCCGTGCAGCACGTTGTCGTCGTACGACAGATAGTCGCCGCCGTCCGCCGGATGACCGGCGAAGGGGTGCAGGCCCGCCATGAGGAGCTGATGGACCAGGACGGCCAGGGCGAAATCGTCCGATGCCGGGTCCGGGGGGCGGGCCGTGGGCGTGCCGATGCGTTCGGGTGCCGTGTAGCCGGGGGTGCGCATCCGGCCGGGGAAGACCTCGCGGCCGTCCGTGAACTGCCAGGAGTCGACGTCCGCCATGCCGACCCGGCCGGTCGCGTCGACCCAGAGGTTGTCGGGTTTGAGGTCGCCCACCGCATAGCCCTCGGAGTGGAGCTCCCCCAGCAGCCGGGCGAGGGAGGCGGCCGCGCGCAGGGCGGTCTCCCAGGTCGCCCCCGGCAGCCGGTCACGGCGGGCGGATGCGGTGAGGAGGTGCGGGAACGGCTCGTAGGCGTACCGCATATCGGTCATCACATAGCCGTCGACCCGGTCCGCTTCCGTACCGCCCGCGGTACGGACCACGACCATCGGCCAGGCCAGCCGGACCGGGGTACCGGAGAGGAGGCCGACGGTGCGGGGTTCCCGGCGCTGGCGCACCAGACGGGCCACGCGCCGCCGGTAGGCCTCGGGGTCGGGCGGGTCGGGGACGAGCTTCGCGACGAGGGGGCGGGCGTCGTCGACGCCGTACACGAATCCCTCCGAGCCGCTGCCGATCTGCCCGGTGAGCCGCCATGTGCGTCCGCTGCCGGACGTCACCGTCAGTCCCATCCGGTCACCCCGCTTCGGCGAGGGCGCACAGGACGGTCAGATCGTCTCCGGTCCGGGCGGCCTCCGGCCCGGAGAGCAGCCGTCGCAGGGGTTCGGCGTCCCCGTGGTTCGCGCGGAGCGCGGCGGCGACGCCCTGGAAGAAGTGTTCGGCCGGTAAGGGGCCCGCTTCCGGCGGGAGTTGCCGGATCCGGGGGTGGTCGAGGGTGAGGGCGGCGCAGCCGTCGGTGGCGAGGAACACTCCGCCGAACTCCGGTTCCCAGACGGTGAAGGTACGGATGCGGAGGGCTGCTCCGGGAGAGGAGAGGAACGACACCGGGCCCGGGGGCTGCGGAAGCACCAGATGGCAGCGGCCGTCGCCGGTCAGAAGGGTGGCGAAGCCGTCGCCCGTCGACACGAAGGCGGTCCAGGGCGGGCAGACGACGGCCGCGGTGAGGGTGGCGGCGAGGGCGCCGGGGTCCTGTTCCGTTTCTGGTCCACACCGGCCGCCGCCCAGCAGCCCTGCCACGGCCCGCAGATAGTGGGCGACGATCCGCTGCCCCCGCTCCGCGGTCCACCGGGTCCAGGTCTCCGGCGCGGCGTCCGGGTCCGGTAAGTCCTCGGCCAGCAGCCGGCAGGCGGTGTCGACCGCGAGATGGGCGCCCAGGGCGCTGCGGTCGCGGCTGCTCGCGCCGTCGGACACCGCGAGTACGGCGGCTTCGCCCAGGTCGACCGCTTTGAACGCGTCCTGGCAGCCGCGCGCGCCGGCGAGATGGGCGGTGCCCTGGACGGAGGCGCCGGCGATGATCACCTGTGGTCCCTCTCCAGTCTGTCCATGCGCGCGAGCCGGGCGGCACGGTCGTTGACCTGCTGGTGGATGAGGTCCGCCGCCTGGTCCGGGCTGCTGTCGTCGGTGCTCTGGAAGAGCAGGTCGAGGATCCGGCCGAAGTCCAGGCTCTCCAGGGGGGAGGTGGCCTTCGGTGCGATGACCCGCAGCATCGGCAGGTCGGCGCCGCGCACTCCGATGACCTGGAAGACCCACTCCCCCGCGGCCTCGCCCCGGCGGACCCGTTCCGCGGTCTCCGCCAGGGCCGCCGGGTCGAGGGGGCGGCCCCGGTCGTCGCTGGGGGCGCCGTCCGTGAGGACCCAGAGGAAGGGGCGCCGGACCGGTACCCGTTGCCGTTGCAGCGTGCGGCGGCGGGCGCGGGCCAGTTCGAGGGCCGCTTCCACGGCCTCCGTCAGCCGGGTCAGGCCCCCGGCGCGGAGCGTGGGCGGGCGCATACCGTCGACGGGGACGAAGAGCCCGCCGGGGTCGGCGGACTCGACGGGGACCAGCCGGCCCGCCGCGGGGTCGTGGACGCGGACCGCCGAGTCGAAGGTGATGAGGCAGACCTCGACCCGGGTGCGGAGCCTCTCCTGGGCCCGGACTCCGTCGAACCACCCGGCGAGCGCGGCGTTCAGCTCGTCGATCCGCGGGTTCTCCTCGGGGCGGCCCATGGACGCCGAGGTGTCGAGGAGGAGGACGACGGGCTGCCGTTCGTCGTATCCCGTACCGAATCCGATACCGTCCGCCGTCATCCGGCCGCCGCCCCGGTGTCGTCGGCGCGGGCCACCGGCCCGTGCCGTCCCGGGTCGTGCCCCACGGTGACGGCCGTGCCCGGCGGCAGGCCGGGCGGCTCGGTCTCCATGCGCAGCAGGACCCCGTCGACGAGTACGTACGCATCCGGAGCGGGCCAGGTCACCGTGCGACCGGAGCAGCCGTGCGCCCACTCAACCATCCCCCGGGTCATGGGGCCACGTTAGGTGAATCAGGCACTGTCATTCAGGGTCCTTGCAGAAATCGGTACTCCGCTGCGCGGCTGATCGCCGTGCGCGGGTCACCCGGAGGGCATACACCCCCGAGTCGCCCGTCCGGGCGACCCGCCCCTTCAGTCAAGCGGACCGGCCGGTCGCCGACCGGTCGCGGGCCGGGCGGGTCCTGGCCGGGACGTCCTCGACCGCACGGGCCGCCGCCTGGGTGCGGACGGCGAAGTGCACGTCCCAGCGGGCGCCGCGGGCCAGTTCGGCCTCGACGGCGCTCCAGACGGCGGCCGCGCTGACCCGGTAGGGAAGTCCGCCGCGGCCGGAGCCGAGGAGGGTGAAGCAGACGGAGCGCAGCGGCGGGGCGTACCGGTCGTGCTCCTCGGCCAGCAGCGCGAGGGCGCGCGAGGTGACCCGGGTGATGTCGGCGGGCAGCACGTCGTAGTCGTTGGTGCCGGCCCGGGGTACGGCGACGGCCGCATGGTAGATACGCCGTACGCCGTAGGCGGCGAGGGCGCCCGAGCCGGTGGGCGCCACGGTGCCGGGGAGCACCGGGCGTCCCGCGGTGGCGTGCCGCTCCGTCCAGGTGCGGAGTTCGTCGTGGACCGGGTCGTCCAGCAGATCGCCGGTGACCCCGCGGACGGAGGCGGCCCGGCGCAGGGATGCGGAGACCGAGGACTTGAACGGTTCGGGGAGGGCGAAGTAGGTGTTGGCGGGGGCGACCACCACGTCCACGTCCCGCAGCAGGTCGACGGGGTGGACATGGAGGGTGAGGCGCACGGTGCGGTCGCCGGCCAGGACGTCCACGGACCGGTGGCTGTCCCCCGGCGGTCCGGTTCCGTCGGATCCGTCGGGCCGGTCGGGGCCGTCGGAGTCCGCCAACTCCACGATGTGCTCGGCGACCTGCTCCAGGACCATCACTTCATGGTGCTTGCGGAAGCGTTCCTCGCTGACCCGGTAGACCTCGGCGGCACGGGCCCGGCGGGAGGAGGCGGGCCAGTCCCGGGTGCCCTGGGAGAGCCCGAGGGTGTATTCGGCGGCGGTCCGCAGGGTGCCCGCGTCGAGCCGTTCGACCGCGCGCCGGAGCAGTGCTTCCACGGCGCCTTCGCGGGTGCGCGCGGGGGCCAGCGAGGCGGCTGCCGATTCCAGGGCGGGCAGCTCCCGGCCGCGTAACCTCAGCAGTCCCGCCCGCCGGACCGCCTGGAGCTCTATCAGGACCGACGCGAGGTCGAGGGAAGGTGGCGCCATGCGGCCCACGATGGCACCGCGGGCGGGCCGCCAGCAAGCGCGCGGGGTCATGCGGTCATGCGGTCGTCCTGCCCGGGCCGGGGTGGCCCTGGTGGATGAACGCGGCCCAGTGGACGGGCCGTGAGAGGTCGGGGCGGGAGCTGTCCCTCCTCAGGTCGGCGTCGAGCAGACCGGGGTCCTCGCGGTCGGGGTCGAGCATCCACAGTTGGGCGGCCCGCAGGGCGTCGACGGGGGCGAGCCCGGCCCGCACCTGCCGGTGGAAGACCGCCATCAGCAGGGAAGCTGCGGAGTCGTAGGTGGTCCATCGCGACCCGACGACATCGCGTGCGCCGCCCGAGACGAACGCCGTCGTCAGGGTGAGGGCCTCGTCGTGGTCGCGGTTGCTCAGATCGGTCTGGCAGCCGCTCAGGACGATCAGCGGGCCGTCGGAGGCGCCGTGTCCGGCGGGCTGGGGGCGGTCGAGGAGTCCGGTCACGGTGAGCAGTCCGGGGTCAGCTCCGGAGGCGTCGGACGCGAGGTGCAGCGCGGATTCCGTCGGCTGGGTGCCCGCCATGCCGTGGGTGGCGAGATGGACCACGGAGTGGTCCTGGGCGAGCAGCGACAGGAGTTCCCCGGGGGTTCCGGCGGGCACCGAGTCCTTGGGGAGCCGGTAGAACTCGCCGTACAGCCGCGCCCCCGGATAGCAGGCGTTGCGCAGCTCCAGGACCTCCAACTCGGCGTAGGTCAGCGTCATTCCGGGGTCGGCCACCAGGGCCGGGGCGGAGACGGGGTTGCGCGGTGCGCGTTTCACCGTGCTCAGGAACTGGCTGCCGGAGGCGGCGTAGCTGATCACCAGGGACTGGCAGACATAAGCGTGGGGCGCGCCTGCGGGGAAGCGGGCGGCGTGCCAGGGCACGATCCCGAGGCGGCCGCAGGGGACCAGGACGATCCGGGGGGTACGGCGGTCCGCCGCGTCGCCCGGGAGGTAGGTGTCCAGCCCGGCCAGGACCTGGACGAAGGCCTCGTACGCCCAGTCGCACAGCTCGGACAGGGCGTCCTCCCAGGCCTGTTCGGCCGCGGGGCCGCCCGTGGGGCGTTCTCTGACGGCGTCCAGATAGCGTTCCAGGGGGCCGCTCGCGGTCCGGGCGAGCATGGGCAGGGCGGCCAGGCCGATGCCGATCTCGGGGCCGATGGCCAGCAGCATCCCCGGGGCGTCGCCGTCGCTGCCGGGGACCAGATAGATCAGGGCGTCGGCACCGGCTTCGGCCACACCGGCGGCGATCTCGCCCGGGGTGGGGGTGTTCAGCAGGCCGCCCCGCTCGCGGTAGCCGAGGGCCTCCAGGGCCTGGCGGCGCAGGGTGCTGGGGAGTTCGGCGGGCAGCTCCCCGGCGTCGGTGGCGCCGGACTCCCGCCAGGCGGCGGCGAGCCGGGGGTGGCCGCGCTCCTCCAGCAGATCGGGTACGGCCCGGGAGGTGGCCGCCGTCTGGAGCACCAGTGCCCGGCCCAGCTCCAGGGCGGCGACGGCGTCGTCCACCCTGTGGTGGAAGGCCGCCCACAGCGCGGCCCGGATTCCCAGGGAGGCTCCCTGGCGGGCGGTCGTCAGGCGGTGTTCGGCGCCCTGCTGGAGGAGGACGTCGGCGGCGAGGGTGGTCAGGGCTTCGCCCGCCGCGTCGCAGACGGCGCCCGCGTCGGATTCACTGGATTCACCGGACTCACCGGACTCACCGGACTCACGGTGCCAGCGGACGCGGTAGCTCTCGGCGAGGGTCCACAGGGACCGGGCGGCGACGCGCGGTGCGCGGCCCTGCCGAATGTGCTCGCGGAGCCGTTCCAGCACGGTGATGACGGCGTCCAGGTCCTCGGGGTCCTTGGTGAGGTCGTAGCGGATGCCGAGGCTGTTTGCGGCGGTGTGCAGTTCGGCGGCGGAGGCGTCCGGCGGCGGTACCTCACGCTCCGGGATCCGCTCCGTGTCCTCGGTGAGCAGGGCGCGCAGGGCGGTGAGGCCGGGGACCATGGCCTCCAGTTCGCCGGCCCCGATCGGGAGGCCGCTGCTCGCGGCGGCCGTCCTCGCCTCGTCCAGGTCTGCGAGGCCGCTCAGGATCAGCTCCTTGTCCTGGGTGAAGCGGCCGACCGCGAGCCGGGCCATGGCCCGGCCGGCCCGGACGAAGGAGAGGAAGTCGTGGTCGTCGGGCACGGTGGCGGCCAGCTCCTCGGCCCGGCGCAGCAGGGCGCCGAGCCGCGCCGTGTCCTCGGCCTGGAGGGCCGTGCGGACCTCGGTGACCAGGCCCATCATGTCCGCCATCACTTCCACACCGCCGGCCATGGGGAACGAACTCCCCGACAGGCTCCGCAGATAGTCGGTGACGACCCGGCTGTGCGCGGACCCGAGTGCTTGGTCCTGGAGGGTGCCGCCGGCGCCTTCGCTCAGGTCGAGCAGCAGGGCCATGTTCCCCCGGAGGGCGTCCCTGCCGGGCATGCCCTCCGGCAGCCCGTCCAGCGCTTCGCGCAACCGCCTCAGCTGCTGGTTGAGTGCGGCCGGATCGCCGCCGCCGGCATGGTCGACGAAGTCGACGGACGTGGTGTTGACGGCCTGTACGGCGGCGAGGAGCCGGCGGAAGTCGTCGGCGTTCAGGGGCGGGGCGGGGGTGTCGCCGGGGGCCGCGGAGCCGGTACCGGCCGTCGTCGAGGGGCCCGGGGCACCGGCCCCCGGCCGGTCGGCGGCGTCCGGGGCCGGGCGCTTGCCACCGGTGTCAGGGCCCGGACCGTTCTCCGGCTTCGGCCCGCCGGTGACCGTCGACAGCCAGTCGCCCATCATCGACCGCATCCGTTCGGTGCCGGGCAGCCCGTCGTCGGGGACGAGGCTCAGGAACATGTCGTTGAGCGTCGCAGCCGAGGGGTCGGTGTAGACGTCGCGCACCCGGCGCAGATGCGCCAGGGTCTCCGGCGGCAGCGGCAAATCGGCCGCCTCGGCCATCAGCTCCTGCATCTCGGCGGCGAAGGCGGTCATCCCCGCCGGCCCCTCCCGCATGATCATGTCGAAGAGGGCCGTCGCGTCCGGCTCCGGCGCCAACCCGCCCAGCGACTCCTGCAGCGGCATCGCGTGCGTCAGCAGGAACAGCGCGGCCCACCGCCGGTCCTCGGCGGAGGCCGTGGCCCCGGCCTCCGTGGCCGGGTCCCGGACTTCCCGCAGCAGGCCGTGCGCCCGCTTCCGGTCCTCGGGCGTACCGCCCCCGGCGGCGTGCCGCAGCGTCAGCGCACCGGCCAGCCACAAGGTCACCGAGCTGCGCAGCTCCGGTGCCTGGTCCAGCAGTCGGGACAGCTCGTCGAGTTCGGCGACGGATGCGTCGTGGGCACGGGTGGCCGTGGCGACCAGCCCCGCCTCCGGCAGCAGCGCCCTCGCCCGGCCTACGGCCTCGACGGCCCAGGCCCGTACCGCCAGGACACCACCGCTCTCCGCTTCGTCCCCCATCAGCGCTCCTCGTCCGCCGCGAACGTCAACAACCCCTCACGATCTCCATCATGGCGAGCCGTCCGGCCCGGGGAGGCCGGAACACCGAGGTTCTCCGATGTTCTCGGGGGTCTTCGAGTTCTGCGGGTTTCGCCCGGTCAACAACCGGAGTTCGCCCGGGAAACGCCCGAACGGAGCCGGGGTCGGGGGCGGAGCCGGGGGCGAGGGCGGTGCGGGCCGGGGCCGGACGGGTCCGGCGGGTCCGGTCCGGAGTTCTCCAGATCGGCCCGCATCCCGTAGCGCAGTTCGCGCAGGAGTCCCCAGAGGGCGTCGATCTCCTTCCGGGCCGCGTCGAGGGTGTCGTCCGGCCGCGGGGCGCCGTCGTCGAGACGCCGGAGCCTGCCGTAGACGGCGCCGAGCGCCCGGGCGACCTCGCCGACCGGGGCGAGTACGGGGTCGGGCAGCCGCATCTGGGCCCCCGCGTACACGTCCCGGTGCAGATCCCGGGCCTCGGTCAGACGCTGCCGTACGGTGCCCGGATCCTCCGCGCGGATCAGGGCGTGCAACTGGTCGGTGAGGGCCGCCAGATACTGCCGTGAGGCACTGTTGAGCGCGGTGTAACAGGCCCTCCGCTCCTCGGCGTCCCTGGCCAGGGCCTGCGTGCGTTCGGCCCGTTCCTGCTCGCGCCTGCGGCCGCGGTCGGCGGCGCACTGGGTGAGCAGGGCCGACAGCAGGGTCCCCAGCACCCCGACGACGGCCACGATCAGCGTGCCCGCACTGTTGACGTCCATCGCCCTCCCCCGGGTAGCCCAGCCCGCCCACCAGCGAAGCGGCGCCGTACCCGGTGGGGGAACCCCGTGCCCGCGGACCGACCGGCCTTCGACCGGCCTCCGCCCTGCCCACCCCCGAACCAGTGGGGTGTACTGGCAGTACACCCCACTGGTGTGTACTCTCGGTCCCATGAACCCACCCCTCCCCCGCTTCGAACGTCTGGCACCGGAACGGCGGGCCGAGATCCTGGCCGTCTCCCGGAGCCGGTTCGCCGAGCACGGGCCGCAGAACGCCTCGTACAACAAGATCATCGAAGCGGCGGGCATCTCGAAGACCGCCGCCTACCACTACTTCGACGGCAGGGACGACCTCCTCGCGGCCGTACTGGAGGACGTACGGGAACGGCTGCTCCGGGCCCTGGGGCCATGGACCCCGGCCGAGGACGCCGCCGCCTTCTGGGCCCGGCTGGAGACCGGTACCGACACACTCACCTCGCATCTGCTCGGGCATCCCGACGATCTGGCCCTCGCGGAGGCCGCCGCCGCCCTGGACGGAGGTGCGGCATGGCAGGGCTGGTTCGCCGCCCTGGTCGCCGACGGACAGCGGCTCGGCGCCATCCGGACCGACCTGGACCAGGAGTTGCTGGTCTCCGCGACGGTCGCCGTCATCGGAGCCGCCGACCTCTGGGCGCTCACCGCCCTGGCCGGCGGCCGGCGGCCCGATCGCGCGCAGGTCTGGTCCCTGCTCCGCGGACTGTGGGGCCGGGAAGGGGACCCGCATGCGCACTGACCTCGCCGTGGACTGGGAGATTCCGTCCACCCCGGACGGCCCCGGCGGTCTGCTGGAGCGGTTCATGGGGCCGGGCAAGTCCCGCTCCGAGTCGGCCGTGGAGGTGGCCGGCGGAGCCCTGTGCGCCGGTCTGCTCGCCGCCGGCCTCTGGTCCCCCGCCGCGTCCGGGATACGGGAGTCCTGGTCCACCCTCCAGCTCGTGGTCGTGGCCGCCGCCGGACTCGACCTCGTCGGCGGCATCCTCACCAACGCGACGAACGCGGCGAAGCGCTGGTACCACCGGCAGGCCGCGACCGCCCGCAGGACCCGGCTCGTGTTCGTCGCGGCGCACCTGCTGCACCTGGCCGTGGTCGGCGCGGTCGTCCTGGAAGGCGATGCGGTGTGGGCGTCCGGCAACGCCGCGCTGCTTCTGGGCGGCGCCGTGGCGGTGGAGTTCGCGCCCGTCCAGCTCAAGCGGCCGGTGGCGATGGGGCTGTGGACCGCGGCCGTGCTCGTCAATCTGTTCTGGCTGACGGTCCCCGCGGCCCTGGTGTGGTTCGCCCCGCTGTTCTTCCTCAAGCTGCTGGTGTGCCACCTCGTCCCCGAGGCGCCGCTGAGGCACCGCGATGGCTGAGTCCGGCGGACCGCCGGTCCTCGACGATACGGCCTCCGTGGCGGCCTGCCGCACCGTCCTGAGCGCGGCCTTCGCCGCGGAGCCCGCGACCCGGTGGATCTGCGGCGGCTCCGCGACGACGGTCCGGGAGCGCTGGTTCGCCACCACGCTGGCCGCCCATGCCACACTGCCCGGCGGACGCCGGCTGAGCCTCGCCGAGGACGGGGAGCCGGTCGCCGCCGCGGTCCTGACACCTCCGGGCAGCACCCCGGCCGGGCGCGCCCGGGCCGCCTGGGCGGTCCGCACCGCGGTCGGCTGCGGACCGGCGGCCCTGACCCGGACCCTGCGCTATCTGGACGCCACCGAGTCCACGGCCCCGGCGGGCGCCTGGACCCTGGAGTTCCTGGGCGTCGTCCCGGCCCGGCGGGGCCGGGGCGCGGGCAGCCGCCTGCTGGCCCGCGCCCTGGCGGGACTGCACCCCCCGGGCGGTGTCTTCCTCACCACCGCGGACCCCGCCAACGAGCCGCTGTACCGGCGGTTCGGGTTCCTGACGCTGCGCAGCATCCCCGTCGGGCCGCTGACCACCACCGCGATGTGGCGGCCTGCAGGGCAGGGGGACGCCACGGTCCGGTGATCCGGCCCCGGACCACGAGCCGTCCACGGAGAGCGGTCAACGGAGGGACCGTCAGCGGAGGGGCCGGGCGCTGACCATCGCGTCGTGGAGTTCCCCGGGAGTGACCGCCGGAGGCAGCGGCACCCCGCCCCGCTCCCCGTCCGCGCGGCAGGCCTCGACAAGCAGCGCCACCAGCCGCTTCCAGGCGCCGGGCGCCGCGTCCCGGGTGGCCCTCAGCACCCCCGCGTTGGCCATCAGGAAGAGCATGACGTCCCCGCTGGTCACTCCGGGCCGCAGCCGCCCCTGCTCGCACGCCCGCCCGATCAGGGTGTCCAGGGCCGTGAGGGCACGCGTCCTGGGCTCCTCCATGCCAGGGGAGCCCGGGAAGCAGGCGGTGAAGGCCTCGGTCACGCCCCGGTCCGCCGCCTGCATCGCGCAGGCCCGCTCCACGAACCACTGGAAGCCGTCCCAGGGATCGCTGCGCCGCAGCGCCTGTTCGGCCAGTTCGGCGAGGTCGTCGAGGCGGTCCGCCAGCACCGCCTCGACCAGGGAATCCCGGTCGGGAAAGCGGCGGTAGAGGGTGGCGATGTTCACTCCGGCGCGGCGCGCGATGTCGTCCAGCGGCGCGCCCAGCCCGCGCTCGGCGAAGACCTCGCGCGCCGCCGCCACCAGCCGCTCCCGGTTGGCCTCCGCGTCCCGCCGCAGTCCTCTGCCCCGACCCGATGTCATGCCCCGAGTCTACGGAGCGGGCCCGGCGCCCGGCCGGGACCCCGCCCAGGAAAGCGCAGGATGCACTGCACTTCTGTTACGGTGACGCCACAAAAACGCAGTCACCCCTTCACTTAATGGAGTGCATGTCGTGAACACCGTTCTCCGAGGCGCCCGGGTGGTGCTGGTGCTGCTCTTCACCGCGGCGGGCACCATGAAACTGACCCTCTCCCAGGAGGCCCTGCTTCCCCTGATGCCGTGGGTGGACGCCGTCCCGATGGGAGCGGTGCGCGGCATCGGCGCCCTCGAAGTCCTGGGCGCGGCGGGGCTGGTGCTGCCCTCCCTCGTTCCGGCCGCCGCGCTGTTGCTGCCGCTCGCCGCGGGTGGGCTCGCCCTGCTGATCGCGGGCGGCGGAGCCCTTCACATCAGCCGGGGCGAGTACCCCCAGAGCGCCGGGAACGCGGTGGTGCTGGCGCTCGCGATCCTGGTCGCCCGCTGCGGCCCGGCGCCCCTGCCCGGCCGGACCGGCCGGACCGGCCGGACCGCGCGGCTGTGCGGCGAACGCGCCGGGTGACACACCCCGTCCGGGAGCGGACTTCCGGACGCCCGGCGGCCCGGTAAGGGGCGGGGGCTCCCGGTAAGGGGGCTGCCGTACGGCTCCGGCACATGGCAGGGTGCCTTCTGCTCGTACGACGATCCGGAGGGGACGAGAATGCGCAGAAGGGCACTGCTCCAGGGCGTGTTGGCGGTCGGGGCCGCCGCGGCGGGCGGTACGGTCACGGGCCGGCCCGCGGCCGCCGCCACGAACTATCTGATCGTCACCGTCGAGCAGTCCGCCAACCAGATCCAGCGTTTCAGCAACGGCACCACCAACTGGAACGGCACCCCGGACTGGTACTGGTCCGCCCCGGCCGCGGACAACTCCTCACCGTGGTACCGCCTGTCCGACGTCAAACGCCGTCTCACCGCGCACTGGGGCGCTGTGCTCGTGTGCACGTCGTCCGGCACCTCCGACCTCGGCGGTCGCGCGGCGATGATCCGCGAAAGCGACAAAGAGATCGTCTGGTCCACGATCGTTCCCGGGAATCCGCACTCCATCGAGCGGATCGACGGATACGGGGCGATCGTCACCGCCTCCTCCCGGGCCAGGGTCTTCGGCACCACCAAGAACGACTGGCAGAACGGCGGCGGGATCAACGTCTTCGTACCGGCCACTCCGGGCGGAACCCCGTCCACCTCGTTCGCCGACAGCATCAGCGTCGGCTTCCCCGGAGCCCACGGCGTGTGGTGGGACGACGTGCACGAACTGCTGGTGGCGACCGGCAAGAACGAACTGCGCGCCTACCGGCTGGTGACGAACGCCGGAGGTGTCATCACCGGTCTGTCCCTGGAGACGTCGCTGGCGCTGATCGGCGTGGGTCACGACGTCCTGCCCGACTACTTCTCGGACAAGATCTTCTACACGGTGGGCGGCGACAGCAGCAATCCCGGCCGGGGCATCTGGGAGACCACGCTCGTCCGGGACGCCTCGGCCGGAACCTGGAGCTTCGCCGCACCCACCAGGATCCACGACTGGCTGTTCACCAAGTCCTACAGCAGACTCCCCGACGGAACGGGGTTCTGGCAGGACGCTCCGAACGCGAACGAGTGGTGGAGCGACACGATCGGCTTCTCCGGCCGGGCCGATTCGGTCCGCACCGGCGCCCGCTTCTACAAGGCCAGATTCTGGTCCCACACCCTCAGCTGACTCACTTCACCTGGTCGAAGCGGCCGAGATACCGGAACGCCCCCTTCTGGACCCGGTACAGGAACGCCGACGACTCCATCCGGAGCGCATGGGTGCCGTCCTGGGCGAAGCGGAGCGGTTTGGCCACTCCCGCGTAGGAGGAGCGGAAGATCCGTTCGGCGACATCACCCGCTTCGACGGAGGTCCGCGATCCGAACGCGACGAGGGCGGCGGCGATCAGTCCCACCGCGTCATGGGCTTCGGCGGACCAGCGGGCCGGGGCCGTACCGTACTTCTCCCGGTAGGCGGTGGTGAACGCCCGGGCGGCCTTCGTACCGGCCGACTGCGGCTCGGTGTAGGGCGCTTCGAACACCCAGCCCTCGGCAGCGCTCCCGGCCGCTTTCAGGAACTCCGGCCGCATCGCGGGCTCGAAGCCCGCGCACGTCCCCCTGAATCCGGCCGCGGCGAGCGCGCGGGCACAGGCCGCGGCGCGGACCGCGGAGGTACCGGCGAAGACCACGGCCTGCGGCCGGGTCTCCAGCGCCTCGCGGACCACCGCCGTGAAAGCATCCCGGTCCGCGGGCTGCGGATGTACGGACACCGCGCCGCCGCTGTCCGAGTTCGGCGGCGCCTCCTTCAGTTCCCGGCTCAAGGACCGGGCCGCCGCGCCCGCGGCGGTGTCCTCGACGACGGCCGTACGGCGGCTGTCGGCCACCCAGGTCAGATAGGAGATCACCGGTCCGACGCGGAACGAGGAGGACGCCCGGACGGCGGCCAGGGTACGGGCGTCCGCCAGGCCCAGCCCCACCTCGTCCGGGTCCGGCGAGACGAGGAGGAACGGCATCGACGCCTCGGTGTACCGGCCTGCGGCGGCGCGGACGGCGGCGACGCTGCTGGGACCGATCACCGCGCAGACGGCAGGGTTCGCGACCAGGCTCCGGGCGACCGCATCGGCACGTCCGGCTTCGCCCCGGTCGTCCCGGACGGTGAGGGCGAGCCGGAAGGGCACGTCCTTGCGGGCGTTGTGACCGGCGATCGCGATCCGCGCCCCGCGCTCCTGCGCCGTACCGATGTCCCGGGTACTGCCGGACAGATCCGCCTGGAGTGCGATCGTACGGGTCGGCACCGGGCGGTCGGTCCCCTGGCCGCCCCGGTCGCGGAGCACCGGCCACAGGGCCGCGGTGGCGCCGGAGGCGGCGACGGCCAGGACCGAGCCGCCGATCGTCAGGGCCCTGCGCCGGGTGGGCCGCGGCAGCGCACCGACCGTCGGCGGCTCGGTGGCGGACACCTCGGCGGGCGCCGGGGCCGGGCGGGGCGGCGGGTCCAGCGCCCGCGCCGAGCGGTCGGCCACCAGGCGCAGCACCTCGGGCGGCAGCCAGTCCTCGCCGCCCGCTCCCCCGGCGGCCTCGCAGATCGCCCGGAGTCCGGCAGCGGTGGGCCGCCGCGCGGGCTCCTTGGCCAGACATCCGGCGATCGCCCCCGCCAGTTCCGGCGGCACCCGCGCGTCGAGCCCTTCGAGATCGGGCTCCTCGTGGACCGTACGGTAGAGGACCGCGCCGGGGTCCCCGGTTCCGAACGGCCGCCGCCCGGTCGCGGCATAGGCCAGCACGCAGCCGAGTGCGAAGAGGTCACCGGGCGGGGCCGGTTCGCCGCCCGCGGTCCGGGTCTGCTCGGGGGCGAGATACCCGGGTGTGCCGACCACCGCGTCCGGGGCGGTGAGCACCGCCGCCCCCGCGCCCCGGGCGATCCCGAAGTCGATCAGCCGGGGGCCGTCGAGGGCGAGCAGGATATTGCCGGGTTTGACGTCCCGGTGCACCAGCCCCGCCGCGTGCACCTCGGCGAGTGCGTGCGCCAGCCGGGCCCCGAGCACGGCGACCGTCCGGAGCGGCAGCGCCCCGAGCAGGGCCACCGCCTCGGCGACGGACGGGCCCGGCACAAAGGCACCGGCCAGCCAGGGCGCGGCGGCCTCGGTGTCGGCCGCCGTCACCGGAACCGTCCACGGTCCCCTCAGCCCCGCCGCCAGCTGAACCTCGCGGCGGAAGCGGGCCCGGAACGCCGGATCGGCGGCGTATTCGGCGCGGATCACCTTCAGGGCGACGGGCGTCCCGTCGGCGGCCCGGGCCAGATAGACCGTGCCCATTCCGCCCGAGCCGAGGCGGGCGAGCAGCCGGTGCCCGCCGAGCGACTCGGGGTCCTCGGGACGCAGTGCGTGCATGGGTCCTTCCCTTGTTGTCCTGGGGCGTGTCCCGGCCGGGCGGCCCGCTGTCCGTGCCGTGCCGTGCCGTCAGGTGGGCAGCTTCACCGGTCCGACGTAGTCGAACCGGCCCTTCCGGACCGCGTAGTGGTGGACGTTCTCGGTCTTCAGATGGCGGCTGTCGTTGTATTCGAAGGTCTGGGTCAGCCCCTCGAACCGGACCTTGAGCAGGGCGTCGCCCAGTTCCCGGCGGCCGGTGCCGGGCCGGAGCGCGGTGATCCGGCCGGCCAGCATCCGGATCGCGTCGTACGTCTCCGCCGCCCCGACGGCGGGAGCGGTGCCGTAGCGCTCGCGGTAGGCGCGGGCGAAGTCCCGTACCGGCTCGGCGTCCGGGCCGATGTACGGGGTGACGGCCTGCCAGCCCTCGCCCCGGGCGCCCGCGGCCGCGGTGAAGTCCGGTGTCGCCGAGGACGCGTCGAGGAACCGGGGGCCGGTGAATCCTCGTCCGGCCAGGGCGCGGGCCACCACGGCGGCCCGTTCGGGGGTGCCGGTGTAGTAGAGGGCGTCGATGCCCTTGCCGAGCATGTCGGCGAGCACGGCGTCGGGCCGCGCCCGTTCCGGAACCACCCGTACGTACAGGTTCAGCGAGAGGCCGAGCGCCGACATCCTCGCCAGGTACGTCAGCTCCCAGCGGGTGATGCCGCCCACCCGGTCGATCAGCATTCCCGGCCGCCGGGCGCCCTGCGCGGAGATCGCCGTCATCGTCGCGTAGGCGGTGTAGGGGCGGATCGGGGCGGCCCGGTAGTACCACTTCGGGGACCCGAGCAGTGAGGTGTTGCCGGCGGCCAGCGACACTTCGGAGACCGAGACCAGCGGCAGCCGGGCCCGCTCGTACACCTCGACGGCGGCCACGGCCGACGCGTACCCGGTCGGGCCGACGACGGCGAGGACGTCCGGATTCCCGGTCAGCCGGCGCGCCGCCGCCACGGCACGGGCCGACTCGCCCTTGTCGTCCACCACGTCGAGGGCAAGCGTGAACGGGCGGCCGGGTACGGCGTTGAACTCGTCGACGGCCAGTACCGCGGCCCGCTGCTGCGCCGTGCCGTCGGCCTTCTGCGGACCGCTGAGGTCCGCGTGCAGGCCGATGACCCGCTTCGGAGGGCCCGGGGCCGCCTTCTCGTCGCCGCGCAGACCGGCCCACAGGGCCGCCCCGCCACCCGCCGCCAGCAGTACGGCGCCACCCGCGGCCACCGTGAGGAACCGGCGCCGCCCCGGCGGGCGCTGCTGCTGTACGACGGTCTCCGGGACGAACGTCGGTTCGATGCCCGGCAGCGCCAGCATCGCCTCCGACCGGCGGGCGATCACCAGCACCACCGGATCCGGCAGCCAGTCGATCGTGCCCTCCGGCGCGTCCCCGGCCAGGGACTCGTCCACCGCGGCGGCCGTGGGCCGCTCGGCCGGGTCCTTGGCGAGACAGCGGCCGAGCAGCTCCCGCAGCCCCTCGTCGTCGATGCCGGTCAGATCCGGTGCGTCGTGGACCGTGCGGTACAGCAGCGCGTCCACCGCGCCGGAACCGAACGGCGGCCGGCCGGTGGCGGCGTAGGCCAGTACGCAGGCCAGGGAGAAGACATCACTCGCGGATCCGACCGCACCGGCCCTCGCCTGCTCCGGGGAGAGGAAGCCCGGCGAACCCACCACCATCCCCGCCGACGTCAGTTCGGTCGCCTCGGCGGCCGTGGAGCGTGCGATACCGAAGTCGATCAGCCGGGGGCCGTCCATCGCCAGCAGGACATTGCCGGGCTTGACGTCCCGGTGCACCAGGCCCGCCGCGTGCACCGCGGCCAGCGCCCGGGCCAGCACCTTCCCCAGGACCCGTACCGCCCGCGGGGGCAGCGCCCCGCACTCCGCGACCGCGTCGGCCAGCGAAGGGCCCGGGACGAACGCCGTGGCGAGCCACGGCGATCCGGCCTCCGTGTCAGCGCCGAGCACCGGCACCACCCAGGGGCTCCGCACCCGGCGGGCCGTGGCCACCTCGCGCCGGAACCGGTCCCGGAACGCGTCCTCCGCCGCGAACTCGGGCTGGATGACCTTCACCGCGGCCGGATCGCCGTTCTCGGCGCGGGCCAGGTAGACCACACCCATGCCGCCCGCGCCCAGGCGGCCCAGCAGCCGGTAGGCACCGAGGCGCGAGGGATCGGACGGAAGGAGCCGTTCCATCACTCGCCCTCCTTCGCGGCGGACGGCGACACCGTGCCGGTCGGCGCGGGGCTGCCGGCCTTGGCCTCGGGTTCGCGCCCGAACTCCTCGCGGGCCCTGATCTGCATCGTGGGCAGGGCGTTGACCACGATCTTCATCAACTGACTGATGTCGTAGCCGCGGCCCCCGCACACCGAGGCCGAAGCCACCATCGAGCCGTACGTCACCTGCTGCCAGGTGTACGGATACGGCCCGCCGTGCTCGTCGCTGACGCACTCCCCCGATTCCATCAGGGAGTCCTCGCTGTACAGGTTGGCGGCCTCACCGAGCCGGGCCGGCTGGGGCATCAGCTTGGTCAGCCGCTCGCCCTGCCGGAGCACCTGCTCGTCGCAGTGGAGGGCCTCCTCCACCATCCTGGCCTGCTCCCAGGCCGCTTCCGCGCCCGTACGGTGGAAGGTCACGGTCGCCGAGAGCCGCACCCGGCCCTTTCCGGCGGCCGGGGGCAGCTCGAAGTGGCGGGTGAGCGTCGCCAGGACGTCGCGGGGCAGCCGTTCCCGGTTCCAGACGCAGTTGCGGCGCAGCACCGACCAGGTGCCGGGATCACTTTCGTACGGTGTGGCCTTCCGGACCCCGGCGGTGAAGTCCCCGGGCCCGGCGATCAGTTTCGCGATCAGCGCCCGTGCCTGGGCCGGGGTCCGGGGCTGCTGTCCCGGATCCGCCTCCTTGACGGCGGGCACCGGTGAAACGGCCGGATCGGGTGCCGCGACCACCGCGCCGCCCGGGGACGCCTGCCCGTCCCTCTTCCCATCGCCATCGCCGTCGCCGCCGGTGCAGCCGGTCAGCAGCACCCCGCACACGGCGAGGGTTGCCCACCCCGGCCGGCCCTTCGCATACGTCACGATCCCCGCCCTTTGCATCGTGCCCGTCCGGTCCCCCCGGATGCGCGGCGCCCCGTGTCCTGATGCGCGGGGTCGCGCCCTTACCGATGCTCACCGGGCGCCGCGCGGTTCCCGGAGTTCCCGTCCGATGCCACCGGAAGCGGTCGCGGGCCCTCCGGAACGGCGGCGCCGCCGTCCGACGGCGGCCTTGCGCCGCCGTGGCGGTCCGAGGCGTACCGTGCCGGGCAGGATCTCATAGGGTGAGTGCCCGGTCCGGGGAACCGGCCGGAATGTTTGGATGGGCTTCGCATCTACTTTGCCCCGCGTGCGGCAACGGCGCCGAGCGCTCCAGGGCGGACCGGGCCCGACGGGCCGAACCCGTACCGGATCCGGTGACAGCCGCGCCAGAAAGGCATTCCGTGACGAAGCGATCCGACGTGCAGAACGTACTGGCCGACCTCCGGGCCGGGATCGAACAGCGCAACCCCGGCCAGCCCGAATTCCACCAGGCCGTCCACGAGGTCCTGGAGACCCTGGCGCCGGTGCTCGCGGCCCGCCCCGAGTACACCGAGGCCGGACTCGTGGAGCGGCTGTGCGAGCCCGAGCGGCAGATCGTCTTCCGGGTGCCGTGGCAGGACGACCGGGGGCGGGTGCACGTCAACCGCGGTTTCCGCGTCGAGTTCAACAGCGCACTGGGCCCGTACAAGGGCGGTCTGCGCTTCCACTCCTCGGTCAACCTCGGAGTCGTCAAGTTCCTGGGCTTCGAGCAGATCTTCAAGAACGCGCTGACCGGTCTCGGCATCGGCGGCGGCAAGGGCGGCAGCGACTTCGATCCGCACGGGCGCAGCGACGCCGAGGTGATGAGGTTCTGCCAGTCGTTCATGACGGAGCTGCACCGGCACATCGGCGAGCACACGGACGTGCCCGCGGGTGATATCGGGGTCGGCGGCCGGGAGATCGGCTTCCTCTTCGGCCAGTACCGGCGCATCACCAACCGCTGGGAGGCGGGCGTGCTCACCGGCAAGGGCCGGGGCTGGGGCGGTTCGCTGATCCGCCCGGAGGCGACCGGGTACGGCAACGTGCTGTTCACCGCGGCCATGCTGCGCGAGCGCGGCGAGGATCTGGAGGGGCAGACGGCGGTGGTCTCCGGCTCCGGCAATGTCGCCATCCACACGGTCGAGAAGCTCCTCGCGCTCGGCGCCAACCCGGTGACCTGCTCGGACTCCTCCGGATACGTCGTGGACGAGAAGGGCATCGACGTGGAGCTGCTCAAGCAGGTCAAGGAGGTCGAACGGGGCCGTATCGGTACGTATGCCGAGCGCCGGGGCGCCTCCGCCCGCTTTGTGCCCGGCGGCCTGGTCTGGGAGGTCCCCGGGGACCTCGCGCTGCCGTCGGCGACACAGAACGAGCTGGACGAGAACGCCGCCGCCGTGCTGATCCGCAACGGGGTGAAGGCGGTGTCCGAGGGGGCGAACATGCCGACGACTCCCGCGGCCGTCCAGCTGTTCCAGCAGGCGGGTGTCGCCTTCGGCCCCGGCAAGGCGGCCAATGCGGGCGGGGTCGCGGTCAGTGCCCTGGAGATGGCGCAGAACCATGCCCGTACGTCGTGGCCGGCCCGGCGCGTCGAGGACGAGCTGACGCACATCATGAACGACATCCACGCCACCTGCCATGAAACCGCCGAGCGCTACGGCACCCCCGGCGACTATGTGACGGGCGCCAATATCGCGGGCTTCGAACGGGTCGCCGACGCCATGCTGGCGCAGGGCGTCATCTGACCCGCCCCTCGCGGTCCCCGGTGATTTCGCCGGGGACCGCGAGGGAAGAGGGACCGGCCCGCCGGGGTTGGTAGAAACATGAACGACTCTGAGGCGCGGAACGTGGACGTGGTCGTCGTCGGTGCCGGACAGGCCGGGCTGTCCGCCGCCTACCATCTGCGGCGCATCGGGCTGGAGCCGGACCGTGATGTCGTGGTGCTCGACCATTCCCCGGGGCCGGGCGGCGCCTGGCAGTTCCGCTGGCCCTCCCTCACGTACGGGAGGGTCCACGGCATGCACGCGCTGCCGGGTATGGAGCTGACCGGGGCGGATCCGGACCGGCCTTCGTCCGAGGTGATCGGCGGCTACTTCCGGGAGTACGAGGAGCGGTTCGGGCTGCGGGTGCGGCGGCCGGTGGATGTGACGGCGGTCCGGGAGGGGGACGGCGGGCGGCTGCTCGTGGAGTCGTCGGCGGGGAACTGGTCGGCCCGGGCGCTGATCAACGCCACCGGGACCTGGGACCGGCCCTTCTGGCCGCACTATCCGGGGCAGGAGACCTTCCGGGGGCGGCAGCTGCACACGGCGGGGTATCCGGGTCCCGTGGAGTTCGCGGGGCAGCGGGTCGTGGTGGTCGGGGGCGGGGCCTCGGGGACGCAGCATCTGATGGAGCTGGCGGAGCACGCCGCCGCGACCACATGGGTGACCCGGCGGCCGCCGGTCTTCCGGGAGGGGCCCTTCGACGAGAACGTGGGCCGCTCGGTGGTGGCCCTGGTCGAGGAGCGGGTACGGAACGGGCTGCCGCCGCGGAGCGTGGTGTCCGTGACCGGGCTTCCGCTGACGGACGCGATCCGCGAGGCCCGGGCGAACGGGGTACTCGACCGGCTGCCGATGTTCGACCGGATCACCCCCACCGGGGTGGCCTGGGACGACGGCCGGACGGTCGACGCGGACGCGATCGTCTGGGCAACCGGCTTCCGGGCGGCCCTGGACCATCTGGCGCCGCTGCGGCTGCGGGAGCCGGGCGGCGGGATCCGGATGGACGGCACCCGCGCGGTCCGGGACGAGCGGGTCCATCTGATCGGCTACGGGCCGTCCGCCTCGACGGTCGGCGCCAACCGGGCCGGGCGGGCCGCGGTCACGGAGATCCGGAAGCTCCTGGAGCGCGAGCCCGCGCTCGTACCGTCGGGCTGACCGGCCGGGGCCGGTCCTCGGCGGGCCCGTCTCGCCCCCGGCACGCGCCGGAGCCCGCGGCGTGCCTCGCCGGGGGCGGCCTCGCATGGTCACGGCACCGCCGGTACAGCCTCCCGGGCATGGCCGCGGATCAGTTCGGCGTAACGGCCCTCCAGCGCGAGCAGTTCGTCGTGCGTGCCCCGTTCGGCGATCCGGCCGCCGTCGAGGACCACGATCTCGTCCGCGTCCCGGACGGTCGACAGCCGATGGGCGATGGTGATCGTGGTGCGCCCCGCCGAGAGCGCGTCGATGGCCTGCTGCACGGCGTGCTCGGTACGGGTGTCGAGGGCGCTGGTCGCTTCGTCGAGGACGAGCACGGGCGGGTCCCGCAGAATCGTGCGGGCCAGGGCCAGCCGCTGCTTCTCACCGCCCGAGAAGCGGTAGCCGCGCTCCCCCACCAAGGTGTCGTAACCATCGGGGAGACCGGCGATGTGCTCGTGTATCTGCGCGGCCCGGGCCGCCGTCTCCAGTTCGGCGTCGGTGGCGTCGGGTTTGGCGAAGCGCAGATTCTCGGCGACGGAGGCATGGAAGAGGTACGTCTCCTGGGAGACGACTCCGACGGACCGGGCGATGCTGTCGAAGTCGAGATCGCGGACGTCGACGCCGTCGAGGGTGACCCGGCCGTCGGTCACGTCGTACAACCGGGGTACGAGATAGCTCAGGGTCGACTTGCCGGAGCCGGTCGGGCCCACCACCGCGAGGCTGCGGCCCGCCGGAACGGTGATGTCGATACCGTCGAGCGTCGGGGGCTGCCCGGCCTCGTATCCGAAGCGGACCCCTTCGAAGCGGACCTCGCCCCGGGCCTTCTCCAGTCTGACGGGGCGCTCGGGCTCGGTGATGTCCACCGGCAGGTCGAGGTATTCGAAGATGCGCTGGAACAGGGCGAGCGACGTCTGCATGTCCACACCCGTGGAGAGCAGGCTGACCGCGGGCCGGAACAACCCCTGCTGGAGGGAGACGAAGGCGACCAGGGTCCCGATGGAGATCGCCGCCCCGCCATGGGTCAGGGCCAGACCGGCGGCCCAGTAGATGACGGCGGGCATCGCCGCCATGACGATGCCGATCACGGACATCCGCCAGCGCCCGGCCATGCTGGACCGGACTTCCAGATCGACGAGCTGCTCCGACTCCCGTGCGAAGGAGCGGGTCAGCGAATCGGCCCGCCCCATCGTGCGCCCCAGGAGGATGCCGCTGACGGAGAGGGACTCCGTCACCGTGGCGGCCATCGCCGCCATCTGCTTCTGCCGGTGCGTGGTGATCTTCTTGCGCTCGCGGCCGACCCGCCGGCTGATCCAGACGAACACCGGCAGCAGAAGCAGCGAGACCACCGTGAGCCGCCATTCGAGCGCGAGCATGGCGACGACGGTCGCGACCACAGCAGTGAGGTTGGAGACCAGGGAGGTGGCGGTGGAGGTGACGGTCGCCTGCATCCCGCCGATGTCGTTGGCGATCCGGGACTGGACCTCGCCGGTGCGCGTCCGCGTGAAGAAGGCCAGGGGCATCTGCTGGAGCCGGGCATAGACAGCGGTCCGCAGATCGTGCATCACACGCTGGCCGACCGTGGTCGAGATCAGCGTCTGGAGCACACCGAAGACGCTGTTGAGCACGGCGGCGAGGATCATCCCGAGGGCCAGCAGACCGAGGAGCCCCGTGCGGCCCTGCGGAATCGCGGTGTCGAGAACGGCCTTCAGCAGGAACGGGGAGGCGACGGAGACGAGCGCCGACGCACCGACGAGCAGCCCGACGAGGGCGAGACGGCCCCGGTAGGGACGGAAGAGCCGGAGGATCCGCCGCACCTGCGCGGGCGGCTGCTCCGGCGTCCGGGCCGGGGGTGTCCAGGTGGACGTTTCTTGGCGCATGGTCTCCCTCCGCGGCCCGGCACCGGGCCCGCCCGGGTCGCCGTCCGGCACGACGACAAAGCGAGCATAGTTCATAGTTACCTATATGCACAATGAATAACGTCCTGATATTGTTCCCGTATGACCACACCCGAGCCCGACGGCCTGCTGGCCGAGCAGTTGCTGCGGCTGACCCGGCGGATCCACCGCAGTCAGCAGCGCAGGCTGGAGTCGGCCGGAGTGGCGATCACCCCCGCGCAGTCACGGCTGCTGCGCGCCCTCGCCCAGGAGGAGCGGCCGCCGCGGATGGCCGACCTCGCGGCCCGTCTGGAGGTGGTGCCGCGTGCGGTGACCACCCTGGTGGACGGTCTGGAGGCGGCGGGCCGGGTCCGCCGCGCCCCCGACGCGGAGAACCGCCGGGTGATACGGGTCGAGCTGACCGACACCGGCCGCGCCACCCTCCGCGCCCTGCGGGAGGCCCGCCGCGAGGCCGCGGAGGACATCCTGTCCCCGCTCACCCCCCGCCAGCGCGCGGACTTCGGCGCCCTGCTGTCGACCCTGGTGGACTCGGGCCCGCACACCTGCTGACGCGAAACCCCGCGGGGCGGGGAGCGCTGCAACGGCGTCGACTACGGCACGGTGAATCCGGGACCATCCCCGCGTCCGTGGGGAGCACAAGGTCAGCGTCGATGTCGACGGCCCGCCCGGGGGGCCATCCCCGCGCCCACGGGGAGCACAGCGAGTACACCCACTTCCTGCACTCCGGAACCGGGCCATCCCCGCGCCCGCGGGGAGCACTAGGCCGCGGCCGGGGTACCGCGCCAGAGCCGGGGGCCATCCCCGCACTCGTGGGGAGCACCTCCGTGACCTGCGACCCTACTCCTCACTCCCTCCCGTTCCCATCCGCTTCGCCCACTCCGGCATTCCGCTCCGCACATCACCTTCAGGAACATTCCCCCACCGCCGCCGACCGGGAAGCGCATGGCCACCCGGCCCGCAAGGGCGCCCAACCCGCCATCGGTCCCCGCACCGGCCCACCCGCCCCAGCGGCCCTCTTGCGCATCAGCGATCTCAACCACCATCGTGCTGACCGAGGTTCAGCAACAGCAGCGCACCATCAGCTCCCCCACTGGAGGGTCGATGAACGACGCAGCCACACCTGACCACGGTTCCGACAACGATGTCCCGGACTCCCACCTGCCCTCCGGCGGACCCACCCGGCGGTCCGTGCTGCGGACCTCCGCCGGGGTCGCCGGAGCAGGGGTCGCCGCCGGAGCCGCCGGAACCTTCGGCGCCCCGCCGGCCACCGCGGTGGAAGCCGCCGACGCGGCATCCGCGGCAGACGGATACGCCGCCTCTCCCCCGCGCCGCGGCCGGACCATGGCCGGTGTCCCCTTCGAACGCCGCAGCACCGTACGGGTCGGCATCATCGGCCTCGGCAACCGCGGCGGCAGCATGATCGACCTGTTCCTCGCCCTGCCCGGGGTGAGAGTCGTCGCCCTCTGCGACCCGGTGAAGGCGAAGTGCGAACGCGCCGCCGCCAAGGTCGTGGCGGCCGGGCAGCCCTCCCCCGCCGTCTACGCCAAGGGCGAGGACGACTACCGCGACCTCTGCGAGCGCGGGGACCTCGACCTGGTCTATGTCGCCACGCCCTGGGAGACCCACTTCGCCATGGCCGAGGCAGCGCTCCTCGGCGGCAAGCACGTCGGCGTGGAGTGTCCCGTCGCGATGCGGCTCGACGAGCTGTGGGCCCTGGTCGACCTCTCCGAGCGCACCCGCCGCCACTGCATGCAGCTGGAGAACTGCTGCTACGGCAGGAACGAGATGCGGGTCCTGCGGATGGCACACGCGGGCCTGTTCGGGGAGCTGCTGCACGGAGCGGGCGCGTACAACCACGATCTGCGCGAGCTGATGTTCGACCCGGCTTACTACGAGGGGCCCTGGCGGCGGCTGTGGCACACCAGACTCCGCGGCGATCTCTATCCGAACCACGGATTCGGCCCGGTGGCGAACTACATGGACGTCAACCGGGGCGACCGGGTCGTCAGCATCTCCAGCTTCGGCACCCCCGCGCTGGGCCTCGCCGAGTACCGCGAGGCGCACATGGCACCGGGAGACCCCAGCTTCAAGGAGTCGTACGTCTCCGCGGACCGCACGGTCAGCATGGTGCGGACGGCGAAGGGCCGGATCATCAGGCTGGAGCACGATGTGTCGACCCCGCACCCGTACAGCAGGATCAACAGCCTCGGCGGCACCAAGGGCGTCTTCGAGGACTATCCGGCACGGATCTACGTCGAGCCCGATCACACCGACCACCGCTGGGGCGATTTCGCCCGGTACGCCGACTGGGACCACTGGCTGTGGAAGGAGCACGCCAATCCGCCCGGCGGCCACGGCGGCATGGACTACATCATGCTCTTCCGCCTCGTGCAGACCATGCGCCTCGGGCTGGTCCCCGACTTCGACGTGTACGACGCGGCGGTCTGGACGGCGCCGGTGCCGCTGAGCCACCTGTCGATCAAGGCTCAGGGCGCCCCGCTGCCGATACCCGACTTCACCCGGGGCGAGTGGCGGCGGACCCGGCCGGGTGTGGATTCGGCCAAACCTTCGGACTGATCCGAAGAGTCCCTCTTGAACCCGAGTGCGGTGGAGGGCCCGGGGGAGCGGGAGCCCGGCACGGCTGCCGCTCCCCACCCCCTGTGGAGGTACTCACAACGCCCGAAAACCGATTGCGCAATCGGGTCCGGTGGAGCGAACCTTGCACGGTTTGCACCACCCTCGACCTGTGCTGGGACATGATGCAGATCCACAATCTTCCCTACAGAGATCCCGGTAAACCTGATGTGCGTTCGGGCGCGCGATTTCTGGTCTGGCTCTTCCGGCATCAGCTCGGCGGCCAGGCGAGAGCCCTCGGCTGGGGTTTGCTCAACCAGCTCTGCATCGCCGGTCTGGCGGTGGGCACCGGGATCGCCGTCCAGGCAGTGGTCGACCGGGACGGCAGAGGGCTGGCCCTCGCGGGGCTGCTGATCGCCGGGCTGGGCATCGGCATCGCGCTCGGGGACGCGATGCTGCACCGGGCGACCGTCACCAACTGGATCACCGCCGCCGCCCGTGCCCAGCAGCTGCTGGCCCGCAAGACCGCCGACCTCGGCTCCGTCCTGACCCGCAGGGTCGCGGCGGGCGAGGTCGTCGCCGTCTCGACCGGCGATGTGGAGAAGATCGGCTGGATCGTCGAGGCGATGTCCCGCTTCGTGGCCGCCGCGACGACGGTGCTCATCGTCTGTACCGCGCTGGTGATCTACCAGCCTGCCCTCGGCGTCGTCGTCGCCATCGGCTTCCCCGTCGTCGCCCTGGCGGTGCTGCCGCTGCTGCCGCACGCCTCCGCCCGCGCCGACATCCAGCGCGAGAAGGCCGGATACGCGACCGAGCTGGCCGCCGACACGGTCGCGGGACTGCGCGTGCTGCGCGGTATCGGCGGCGAGGAACTCTTCCTGAACCGCTACCGGGAGGCTTCGCAGGAGGTGCGCGGCGCCGCCGTACGCGCCGCCCGCACCTGGTCGCTGATCTCCGCCGTGCAGGTGCTGCTGCCCGGCGCACTGATGCTGACAGTGGTGGCGTACGGTGCCCAGCTGGCCCTCGACGGCCGGATCACCGTCGGCGAGCTGGTCACGGTGTACAGCGCGGTGCTGCTGGCCCAGCACCCGATGCGGAACGTCGAAGAGATCGCCCTGGCCTACTCGTACTCGAAGCCGTCCGCCAAGCGGGCGGCCCGGGTGCTGGCGCTGGAGCGGACGGTCACCACGACCGGCCACGACCACGGGCGCCCGACCGGTGATCTGTACGACCCGGTGACGGGCCTGCTGGCGCCCGAGGGTCTGCTGACCGCCGTCGTCTGCGGCGACCCGGACGCCGCCGGAAACCTGGCCGAACGGCTGGGCGGACACCCGGCAGGCGACGTCGTCCCGGCGCGGGACGGTGACGAGCCGGAGTCGGATACGGCGCCGGTCGCCCCGGCGGCCCCCTCCGTGACGCTCGGAAAGGTCCCGCTGGACGAACTGCCGCTGGAGGAGGCACGGACCGCAGTCCTGGTCCAGGACAAGGAGCCGGTGCTGCTCTCCGGCACGCTGCGGGAGCTGCTGGACGTGCCTTCGTCCGGCCGGGTCTCCGCCGCGGACGCGCTGGGCGCGGCCCAGTGCGGCGATGTCCTCGACGCGCTGGCCCGGGCGGCGACGGGCACGGACGGCGCGGCCGACCCCATGGAGACCCCGATCACGGAACGCGGCAGGTCGCTCTCCGGCGGCCAGCGCCAGCGGCTGGCACTGGCCCGCTCCCTGGTGACCGACCCGGAAGTGCTGGTGCTCGACGAGCCGACCTCGGCCGTGGACTCGCACACCGAGGCCCGGATCGCCGCGGGCATCCAACAGCTCCGGGACACCCGCACGACCGTGGTCCTCGCCTCCTCGCCGCTGCTGCTCGACCTGGCGGACCGGGTGGTCCTGGTGGACGGCGACACGGTCGCCGCCGTCGGCACCCACCGCGAGTTGCTGCGGTCCGAGCCCCGCTACCGGGCCGTCGTCGCCCGTGAGCCCGAGCCCGGCGCCGGACGGACGGCCGGTGTCCCCGCCTGACCAGCGGGCCCGGCAGTTGCCATGCACACCTTCAGCCTTCAGGAGGAATGACCATGTTCCGGGTGATGCCGCCGGAGTACGATCCGGCGGCCCCCGAGTCGGCGACGACTCTGCCCGTCGCCGGCGCGGCCACCGTTCGGTCCTACGCGGGGGAACTGATACGCCGGCACCGCCGCGCCTTCACCGCTCTGATCACGGTCCAGGCGCTCGCGGTGCTCGCCTCGATGGTGGGTCCGTATCTGCTGGGATCCGTGGTGAACCGGCTCGAAGAGGGCGCGCGCGAGCTGCCTCTGGGCCGCACGATCGCACTGTTCACGGTCGCGCTGCTGCTCCAGACGTTGTTCGTCCGGATGGTGGCGCTGCGCGGGGTGACGCTCGGCGAGGAGATGCTCGCCGATCTGCGCGAGGACTTCCTCGTACGGTCGGTGCGGCTGCCTCCGGGGGTGCTGGAGCGCGCGGGGACCGGTGATCTGCTCTCCCGGATCACGACCGATATCGACCGGCTCGCCAATGCCATGCGGGAGGCCGTGCCGCAGCTCGCCATCGGGGTGGTGTGGGCGGGGCTGCTGATCGCCGGACTCGCGGTCACGGCACCGCCGCTGGCCCTGTCCGTCCTGGTCGCCGCTCCCCTGCTGATCGTCGCCTGCCGGTGGTACTTCCGCCGGGCGCCTTCGGCCTACCGCTCGGAGGCCGCCGGATACGCGGGCGTGGCCGCCGCTCTCGCCGAGACCGTCGACGCGGGCCGCACCGTCGAGTCCCACCGGCTGGGGCGCCGCCGGATCGAACTCTCGGACCGGCGGGTCAAGGAGTGGGCCGCCTGGGAGCGGTACACGCTCTATCTGCGCTCCGTGCTCTTCCCCGTGGTCAACACGGCCCACACCGTGGTCCTCGTCTCCGTGCTGATGATGGGCGGCGTGTTTGTGCTCAAGGGCTGGCTGGACATCGGCCAGCTGACCACGGGCGCCCTGCTGGCACAGATGCTGGTGGAGCCCGTCGGCATCATTCTGCGCTGGTACGACGAACTGCAGGTGGCGCAGGTTTCGCTGGCCCGGCTGGTGGGCGTGCGGGAGATAGAGCCCGACGCGGGCGACGCCGAGCTGCGGCCCGAGGGGCGCGATATGCGCGCCGACGAGGTCCGCTTCGGCTACAGCGAAGGCGTCGACGTCCTGCACGATGTGTCGCTGTCGGTGCCGCCGGGGAGCCGGGTCGCGCTGGTCGGCCCTTCGGGGGCCGGGAAGTCGACCCTGGGCCGTCTGCTCGCCGGGATCTACGGCCCCCGGTCGGGACGGGTCGCCCTCGGTGACGCGGAGCTGTCCCGGATGTCCGCGGAGCGGGTGCGGGAGCATGTGGCGCTGGTCAATCAGGAGCACCATGTGTTCGTCGGCTCGCTCCGGGACAATCTGCGGCTGGCGCGGAACGAGGCGCCGGACGGGGAGCTGTGGGACGCGCTCGCCGTCGTCGACGCGGACGGCTGGGCACGGGCCCTGGCGGACGGTCTGGACACGGAGGTCGGTTCCGGCGGTCTGGCGTTGACGCCCGCCCAGGCGCAGCAGATCGCGCTGGCCCGGCTGGTCCTGGCCGATCCGCACACCCTGGTGCTCGACGAGGCGACCTCCCTGCTGGATCCGCGGGCCGCCCGGGAGCTGGAGCGTTCGCTGTCGCGGGTGCTGGAGGGCCGTACCGTGGTGGCGATCGCCCACCGGTTGCACACCGCGCACGACGCGGATGTGATCGCGGTGGTCGAGGCGGGCCGGATCACCGAGCTGGGCCACCACGACGAACTGGTCGCCGCGGGCGGGCCCTACTCGGCGCTCTGGCGATCCTGGCACGGCTGACGGAACCACTCCCGGGCCGGGTGGGGCGGTGGGGCGGCACGCCGAAAGCGGGCGCGGCCCAGATACCGTCCGCCCCGGCCCGGCGGGCCCGCGGATACGGTCGTGGCGGTGTGATCGAAGCGGGCCGGTCGCCCGTCCCGCCCACCGGCGGGCTTGCGGGCGACCGCCGTCCGCCCACCGGCCCGGCGGCCGGTTCCTCCGGGGGCGCGGCTCGGGCCGTCCGGCCCATCGGAAGGCGTACCCGATGAGCACACCCCCCCGGCCCGGGTCCCGGTCCGGCCGTCCGATACCCACCACATCGCCGTCCGCGGCGCCCGGACCCGGCCGGGCGGCCTTCGCGGTACCACCGACGGGCCGGATCCGGCGTCAGGCGCCGACCAGTTCCGCCTTGTTCATCGCCGATATGACCCGGTCCGGCGCGCCCGCGTCGCCGCCGCCGCCCACGAGCTGGGCGGCCGCGCCGATGAGGAAACCGCCGATGAGCACCGGGACCACCTCGGCGGACGCCGCGCGCGGCGAGTCGGGAATGATCATCTTGGCGAGCTGTCCCGCGCCGCCGATCAGCAGCGCCGCGGAGGCGGTGAAGGCGAGCAGGACTGTGGTCGGACGGCGACGGCGCATAAGCGCTCCCGGGTGCGCGGGCCGCGGCGGCACAGGGGCCGGAGCGGCCGGAACGGCTGGGCCGCCGGATCGGCGACTGATCGGACCGTAGGCCCGGACGGTCCCGCTCCGCCACCCCCTGTGGACAACCCGTACCGAACGGGTGACGGAATTTTCCACCGGGAAAGCGGGCCCGTATCCCCCGAGGCCCTCGCCGGATCGGACACGGCACCGGAAGGGCTCCCGGGCCGTGCTCCCGAACCCGTGCCCCCGCCCCCGGTACCGGCCGCGGGACCCGGGCGACGTGCCCGCCCCCGTCAGAACACGTTCAGCGCCGACGCCCCGCCCACTCCCCCGAGCAGCATGAACACCGGCATCAGCACCTTCAGTTCCACCCAGCTCCCGGCCCGGAAGCGCAGGGCCTTCGGCGGGCCGATGGGGTACCAGCGCCGGTTGCCGATGGGGATCGGCCAGAGGATCGGGCAGCCCGACACGGTCAGGGAGTCGCCGATGTCGTGGACGAGGGCGCCCAGCACGATCGGCAGCCCCAGCCAGAGGTACTCCTGGCCGGGCGCGCTGAACAACCAGTCGGAGCCGTTGCCCGGCTGGTCGAGGACCCCGGCCAGAATCCAGGCGCCGGCGGCGCCCAGCAGCCAGACGAGGACGTCGCTGGAGACGCGCGCGGCCCGCCACAGCAGGCCCTCGACCGCCAGCACCAGATGGACGAAGAGGATCGCCAGGACTGCCCAGCGTCCGCCGGTCACGGCCAGCGCGGACGCGCCGCCGCCGATCATCACGGCCCACACCCAGGTGTGGGTCAGGGTGCGGTGCCCCCCGGTGCGGCGCTTGTCGCCGGGTTTCCGGGTCGCTTTGTAGACGGCGAAGGAGAGTTTGTCGACGATTTCGCAGAGCGCCTTGGAGACGGGGCCGAAGGCCCGGGAGATCGTCGCCGCCTTGTGGTCGAGATCGGGGGCGAGTGCGGCGCCCGCGCAGATCAGCGCCCCGACGACGAGCACCGGCCAGGGCATGGCGTGTCCGGCTGCCGCGGTCGCCGCGCCCACCCCCAGCCAGGCCGCCGCTCCGGACAGTGAGTGTGCCGGTCCCATCATGGTGTCCCCGCCCCCGGCCGTCCCCGGTCCCGGCCGTCGCCGCCCGGTCCCGCGGATCGCCGTCGTTGTGTCGTCGTCTGCGCGCCGGCCCGGCGGAACCGGTCCCTCCCCGTTCGGTCCGGTCGCGCCGGCCCCGTACCACCGGGCCGCTCCGCGCCCGGGCACACCCCGGCCGACAGGGCAGCGTACCGTCCGTGATCTTGGGTCCGCCGCCCGGATCCCCGGTCCGGGGTGAACCGATCGGGGTGCGCCAGGCAAGATGGGGGGCGTGACCCTCATTGATCAGCTGCCGCCGGATGCCGACCCCGATGCCCTCTTCGAGGCTTTTTCCTCCTGGGCGGAGGGCCGGGGCCTCTCGCTGTACCCGGCGCAGGAGGAGGCACTGATCGAAGTGGTGTCGGGGGCGAACGTGATCCTCTCCACGCCCACCGGCTCGGGGAAGTCCATGGTGGCAGCGGGGGCGCACTTCGCGGCGCTGGCCCGGGACGAGGTCACCTTCTACACCGCGCCCATCAAGGCGCTGGTGTCGGAGAAGTTCTTCGATCTCTGCAAGCTCTTCGGCACCGAGAACGTCGGCATGCTGACCGGTGACGCGTCCGTCAACGCAGACGCGCCGGTGATCTGCTGCACCGCCGAGGTACTGGCCTCCATCGCGCTGCGCGACGGCAGGAACGCCGATATCGGCCAGGTCGTGATGGACGAGTTCCACTTCTATGCGGAGCCGGACCGCGGCTGGGCCTGGCAGATCCCGCTGCTGGAGCTGCCGCAGGCGCAGTTCGTGCTGATGTCTGCGACCCTCGGGGACGTCTCGCGCTTCGAGCAGGACCTGACGCGCCGCACCGGCCGCCCCACCGCGGTGGTCCGCTCGGCGACCCGCCCGGTCCCGCTCTCGTACGAGTACCGGCGCACCCCGATCACGGAGACGCTGACCGAACTGCTCCAGACCCGGCAGGCGCCGGTGTACATCGTGCACTTCACCCAGGCGGCGGCGGTGGAGCGGGCGCAGTCCCTGATGAGCATCAACATGTGCTCGCGCGAGGAGAAGGAACAGATCGCGGAGCTGATCGGGAGCTTCCGCTTCACCACGAAGTTCGGCCGCAATCTCTCGCGGTACGTCCGCCACGGCATCGGGGTCCACCACGCGGGCATGCTGCCCAAGTACCGCAGGCTGGTGGAGAAGCTGGCGCAGGCGGGCCTGCTGAAGGTGATCTGCGGTACGGACACCCTCGGCGTCGGGGTGAACGTACCGATCCGTACGGTGCTGTTCACTGCGCTCACCAAGTACGACGGCAGCCGCGTCCGCACCCTGCGGGCCCGCGAGTTCCACCAGATCGCGGGCCGCGCCGGGCGGGCCGGTTTCGATACGGCGGGTCTGGTCGTCGCCCAGGCTCCCGAGCACGTCATCGAGAACGAGAAGGCGCTGGCCAAGGCGGGCGACGATCCGAAGAAGCGCCGCAAGGTCGTCCGCAAGAAGGCTCCGGAGGGCTTCGTCGCCTGGTCGGACTCGACCTTCGAGAAGCTCATCGAATCCGATCCGGAGCCGCTGACCTCACGGTTCAATGTGACCCACACGATGCTGCTGTCGGTGATCGCCCGCCCGGGCAACGCCTTCGACGCGATGCGTCACCTGCTGGAGGACAACCACGAGCCGCGCCGCAACCAGCTGCGGCATATCCGGCGGGCCATCGCGATCTACCGTTCGCTGCTGGACGGCGGGGTCGTCGAGCGGCTGCCCGAGCCCGACGCCCAGGGCCGGATCGTCCGGCTGACCGTCGACCTCCAGCACGACTTCGCGCTGAACCAGCCGCTGTCGACCTTCGCGCTCGCCTCCTTCGAGCTGCTGGACCCGGAGTCGCCGTCGTACGCGCTGGACATGGTCTCCGTGGTGGAGTCGACACTGGACGACCCCCGGCAGATCCTCGCCGCCCAGCAGAACAAGGCGCGCGGCGAGGCGGTGGCCGCGATGAAGGCGGACGGCGTCGAGTACGAGGAGCGGATGGAGCGGCTCCAGGAGGTGACGTACCCGAAACCGCTGGAGGAGCTGCTGTGGCACGCGTACGACGTCTACCGCAAGAGCCACCCCTGGGTCGGTGACCATCCGGTCTCGCCGAAGTCCGTGATCCGGGACATGTACGAGCGGGCGCTGTCGTTCACCGAGTTCACCTCGTTCTACGAGCTGGCGCGGACCGAGGGCATCGTGCTGCGCTATCTGGCGGGCGCGTACAAGGCGCTGGAGCACACGATCCCGGACGATCTGAAGTCCGAGGACCTCCAGGACCTGATCGCCTGGCTGGGCGAGATGGTGCGCCAGGTGGACTCGTCGCTGCTGGACGAGTGGGAGCAGCTCGCCAATCCCGAGGTGGAGTCCGCCGAAGAGGCCCAGGAGAGGGCGGACCAGGTCAGGCCGGTCACGGCCAATGCCCGCGCCTTCCGGGTCCTCGTCCGGAACGCAATGTTCCGGCGGGTGGAGCTGGCGGCCCTGGACAAGGTGGGCGTGCTGGGCGAGCTGGACGAGGAGTCGGGCTGGACCGCGGACGCCTGGGGCGAGGCGATGGACGCGTACTGGGACGAGTACGACGATCTGGGCACCGGTCCGGACGCGCGCGGCCCCAAGCTGCTGCTCATCGAGGAGGACGAGCCGCACGGTCTGTGGCGGGTCCGGCAGATCTTCGCCGATCCGAACGGCGACCACGACTGGGGGATCAGCGCCGAGGTCGATCTCGCGGCCTCCGACGAAGAGGGCCGGGCGGTCGTCCGGGTCACGGCCGTGGGGCAGCTGTGACCCCGGCCCCCGGCGGGGTCCACGCACCGGTGAAACGAATGAAGGAAGTGCGATGACGAATCCGGTGGAGCGTCTGGTCGATCTGCTCGACCTGGAACGCATCGAGGTGAACATCTTCCGCGGGCTCAGCCCCGACGAGTCCCTGCAGCGGGTCTTCGGCGGCCAGGTCGCGGGACAGGCCCTGGTGGCGGCGGGCCGCACCACGGACGGCGAGCGTCCGGTGCACTCGCTGCACGCCTACTTCCTCCGTCCGGGCCGGCCCGGGGTCCCGATCGTCTACCAGGTCGAGCGGGTGAGGGACGGCCGCTCCTTCACCACGCGCCGGGTCACGGCGGTGCAGGAGGGCCGGACGATCTTCAATCTGACGGCCTCCTTCCACCTTCCCGAGTCCGGGAGCATCGAGCACCAGCTGCCGCCGCGGGCCGATTTCCCGGATC
This sequence comes from Streptomyces tsukubensis, assembly GCF_003932715.1. Taxonomy (NCBI): domain Bacteria; kingdom Bacillati; phylum Actinomycetota; class Actinomycetes; order Kitasatosporales; family Streptomycetaceae; genus Streptomyces; species Streptomyces tsukubensis. Next base: position 999,780 of record NZ_CP020700.1, read on the forward strand.
CCGAGACGCTGCCGAAGGTGGCGGACGAGATCCGGGAGCATCTGGGTGCGCTGCCGGAGCCGCTGGAGCGGATGGCCCGCCGCCAGCCCTTCGACATCCGGTACACGGAGAAGCTGCGGTGGACGCCGGAAGAGGTGAAGGAGAAGGAGTCCGATCCGCGCAGCGCGGTGTGGATGCGGGCGATGGGGCCGCTGGGCGACGATCCGCTGGTCCACACCTGTGCCCTGACGTACGCCAGTGATATGACCCTGCTGGACGCGGTACGGATCCCGGTCGAACCGCTCTGGGGGCGGCGGGGGTACGACATGGCGTCCCTGGACCACGCGATGTGGTTCCACCGGCCGTTCCGGGCGGACGAGTGGTTCCTGTACGACCAGGAGTCTCCGATCTCCACGGGCGGCCGGGGCCTGGCCCGGGGCCGGATCTACAACCGTGCGGGCGAACTGCTGGTGTCCGTGGTGCAGGAGGGGCTGTTCCGCCCGCTGAACCCCGCCGCCTGAGGGACCCGGTCCGGTTCCCCGGCCCCCCTGTGCGCCCCTGTGTTTGCCGAGACGAGGAGTTGTGAGATGACAACGCTGTACGACATTCCCCTGCGGACCCTGAACGGCGAACCGACGTCCCTGGAGGCCCACCGGGGTTCGGTGGTGCTGGTGGTGAACGTCGCGTCGAAATGCGGCCTGACGCCCCAGTACGCCGGTCTGGAGCAGCTCCAGAAGGAGTACGCCGAGCGCGGTTTCACCGTTGTCGGTGTGCCGTGCAACCAGTTCGGCGGGCAGGAGCCGGGCAGCGCCGAGGAGATCGGCGTGTTCTGTTCGTCGACGTACGGGGTGACCTTCCCGATGCTGGAGAAGGCCGACGTCAACGGTGCCGGGCGGCATCCGCTGTACACGGAGCTGACCCGGACGGCCGATGCGGAGGGCGCGGCCGGTGATGTGCAGTGGAACTTCGAGAAGTTCCTGATCGGCCCGGACGGTACGGTCGCCGGCCGGTTCCGGCCCCGGACGGAGCCGGACGCGCCCGAGCTGGTCGCGGCGATCGGACGGCTGCTGCCCGTCTGACGCACCGCCGCGCCCCGGAGCCCGGCTCCGGGGCGCCCGGTCAGCGGATGGGGACACCGGAGAGGGCCCGGGCGATCACCAGCCGCTGGATTTCGCTGGTCCCCTCGAAGATCGTGTAGATGGCGGCGTCCCGGTGCATGCGCTCCACCGGGTAGTCGCGGGTGAAGCCGTTGCCGCCGAGTATCTGCACGGCCCGCGCGGTGACGTCCTTGGCGACCTCGCCCGCGTACAGCTTGGACATCGACCCTTCGGCGGCGTCGAAGGGCTTGCCCGCGGCCGCCATCCAGGAGGCCCGCCACACCAGCAGCCGGGCCGCGTCGATACGGGTGCGCATATCGGCGAGCTGGAATGCGATGCCCTGGTTGTCGATGACGGGCCGGCCGAACTGGGTGCGGGTACGGGCGTAGTCGAGGGCGATCTCGTACGCGGCGCGGGCGGTGCCGACCGCCATCGCCCCCACCGCGGGACGGGAGGCCTCGAAGGTCGCCATGGCCGCGTTTCCTCCCCGTGCGCCCGCGGGGCCGCCGCGGGCCCGCTCCCGGGCGCGGGCGAGGCGCTCGTCGAGTTTCTCCTTGCCGCCGAGGAGGCAGTCGCCGGGAACGCGGACGCCGTCCAGGACCACCTCGGCGGTGTGCGAGGCGCGGATGCCGTGCTTCCTGAACTTCTGGCCCTGGCTCAGTCCGGGGGTCCCCGGCGGGACGACGAACGAGGCGTGTCCCCGGCTGCCGAGCTCAGGATCGACGACGGCCACCACCACATGCACATGGGCGATACCGCCGTTGGTGGCCCAGGTCTTGGTGCCGTCGAGCACCCACTCGTCCTTGGCCTCGTCGTACACCGCGCGGGTGCGCAGGGCTCCGACATCGGATCCGGCGTCGGGCTCGGAGGAGCAGAAGGCCGCGACCCTGACCTGGTCCGCGTCCCCGTACATCTGGGGGATCCAGGTGCCGATCTGCTCCTCGGTGCCGTTGGTGAGGACACCGACCGCGGCGAGCCCGGTGCCGACGATGGAGAGCGCGATCCCGGCGTCGCCCCAGAACAGCTCCTCCATGGCGAGCGGGATGCCGAGGCCGGTGGGATCGAAGTACTGCCGAGCGTAGAAGTCGAGAGAGTAGACGCCGATCCTGGCGGCCTCCTGGATGACCGGCCAGGGGGTCTCCTCGCGCTCGTCCCACTCGGCGGCGGCCGGGCGCATCACGTCCGACGCGAAGCCGTGCAGCCAGTCCCGCACCTGCTTCTGCTCGTCGTTCAGCTCCAACGTGAAGTTCGCCATGTCCCCTCCGGCGCCGCGATCAACAACCACGAGTTACTCGCAGTAACGGCAGTCTGTTACCGGGTGGTAGAGCCTGTCAACAGATCCGGCACCCGGCCGTCCGGGCTGCGCGGGGTGTTAGTTTTCGCAGGCGTCAGGCACATCGGACGGGCGGGGAGAACGACCTATGGACACCACACGGCAGGCGACCGACCAGGACCGGACGGCCCGGCAGCGCCGCCGCGAGCTGCTGGAGGCGGCGGACCGGGTGGTCCTGCGGGACGGCCCCGGGGCGTCCATGAACGCCATCGCCGCCGAGGCTGGCATCACCAAGCCGATCCTCTACCGGCACTTCGGTGACAAGGGCGGCCTCTACCGGGCCCTGGCCAAAAGACACACCGACGCCCTGCTGGACTCGCTGCGCGCGGCGCTCGACGCCCCCGCCGAACGCCGGCAGCGGGTCGCCGCCACCCTCGACACCTACCTCGCCGCCATCGAGGCGCGCCCGCAGGTGTACCGCTTCCTGATGCACCCCGCTGAAAACGCCGCGACGGCCGCGCAGACCGCGACCGCACCGGCGGACCAAGCGGACCAGGCCCCGCAGCCGGAGGCCGGATTCGACATCGGACGGCACTCCGCTCCCGTGCTGCGGCGGCTGGGCGAGGAGCTGGCGCAGGTCATCGGGGAGCGGGTCGACCTCGGTCCGGACGGCGCCCGGCGGGCCCGGGTGTGGGGACACGGCATCGTCGGCATGATGCATGCCGCGGGCGACTGGTGGCTCGGGGAGCGCCCGTGCTCCCGCGCCGAGCTCGTCGAGGACCTCACCGATCTGCTGTGGGGACGTCTCTCCTCCGTCGCCGACCGCGACGGCAGCCCGGGCTTCTGAACCGCCTTACCCGGCCGGACGGCGTACGGAGGCCTCGGCCCAGGGTGCCCGTGCGACCGCGCGCAGCAGCCTGGTACGGCGCAGACCGGTGAGCCGGTCCGCGTACACGACGCCGTCGAGATGATCGGTCTCGTGCTGGAGGCAGCGCGCGAAGAATCCGGTGCCCTCCACCCGTACCGGCACACCGGCGACGGTGAAGCCCTCGACCACGGCCCGGTCGTACCGCGGGGTGCCCGCTTCCAGGCCGGGCAGTGAGAGACAGCCCTCGGGCCCGCGCAGTTCGAGCCCGTCGGCCTCGACCAGCCGGGGGTTGACGAGATGCCCGAGGTGCCGGACGTCCTCGTCGTCGGGGCAGTCGTAGACGAACACCCGCAGCCCCACCCCCACCTGATTGGCCGCCAGGCCCACCCCCCGGGCCGCGTACATCGTCGCGAACATGTCCTCGACGAGCCGGTGCAGCCCGGGTCCGAAGTCGGTGACGGTCTCACAGGGGGCGTGCAGCACCGGATCGCGGAACAGGCCGACGGGCCGTACGCGTCCGGAACTGCCGGGGATCGGCCGGTTTCGCATGGGCGCAAGGGTACGTTCCGGCCGCCCGGGTCCGCGTGGCGCGGTGCCGCGGTAAGGCGGCCGGGCCGGACCTGGATAGGCTGGGGTCGACCGATGCAAGGAGGATCAAGGACCATGGCAGGCACCTCGGAGCCACTGACGCCACGCGCCAAGCTCGCTGTGACGGCCGGCAAGGCAGCGGCGGCAGTGTCACGCGCGGCCGGACGCGGCAGCGGGTCGGTGATCGGCGGAAAGGTCGCGCTCAAACTCGACCCCGATCTGCTGGGGCGGCTGGCGCAGCACCTGGACGTGGTCCTCGTGTCGGCCACGAACGGCAAGACCACGACCACGCGGCTGATCGCGGAGGCCCTGCGGGCCGCCGGGCCGGTGGTCTCCAACGCCCTGGGCGCCAATATGCCCGCCGGAATCACTTCCGCGCTGGCGGGCGGCTCGGACGCCAAGTTCGGCGTCATCGAGGTCGACGAGAAGTATCTGGCGGGCGTGGCGCGCGATGTGACGCCGAAGGCGATCGCGCTGCTGAACCTCTCCCGGGACCAGCTGGACCGGGCCGCCGAGACCCGGATGCTGGCGGAGAAGTGGCGCGAGGGCCTCGCGGGCTCCAAGGCCGTCGTGATCGCCAATGCGGACGATCCGCTGGTGGTGTGGGCCGCGTCCTCCTCCCCCCATGTGGTGTGGGTGGCCGCGGGGCAGGAGTGGAAGGACGACGCCTGGTCGTGCCCCGCCTGCGGCGGTGTGATGCAGCGGCCGGGCGACGACTGGTTCTGCGGCGAGTGCGGTTTCCGCCGCCCGGCGCCGAGCTGGGTGCTCAGCGGCAACCACGTCCTCGACCCGCACGGCTCGGCCTGGCCGATCCACCTTCAGCTCCCGGGCCGCGCCAACAAGGCGAACGCGGCCACCTCGGCCGCCGTCGCCGCCTGCTTCGGGGTGCCGCCGCAGGTGGCGCTGGAGCGGATGTACCAGGTCCAGGCCGTCGCGGGCCGCTATGACGTGGTCAGCTTCCAGAACCGCGAGCTGCGGCTGCTGCTGGCGAAGAACCCGGCCGGCTGGCTGGAGACCTTCTCGCTGATCGACCCGCCGCCGACCCCGGTGATCCTCTCGGTGAACGCGCGCGGCGCCGACGGGACGGACACATCGTGGCTGTGGGACGTCGACTACACCCGGCTCGCCGGACACCCGATCATGGTGATCGGTGACCGCCGGCTGGACCTGGCCGTCCGGCTGGAGGTGGCGGGCCTGGACTTCCGGGTATGCGACACCGTCGACGACGCGATCGCCATGGCGCCGCCCGGACGGATCGAGCTGATCGCGAACTACACCGCGTTCCAGGACGTCCGCCGCCGTGTGGGCAACTGACCGCAGGACCTCCGGAGAACCGAGAAAGGCTACATCCAGCATGGCCGACAACAGCCTGCGTCTGGTCTGGGTCTACCCCGACCTGCTGTCCACCTACGGCGACCAGGGCAATGCGCTGGTCGTGGAGCGGCGGGCCCGGCAGCGCGGCCTCGACGTCCAGCGGGTCGACGTCCGCAGCGACCAGCCGATCCCCACGTCCGGCGACATCTATCTGATCGGCGGCGGTGAGGACCGCCCGCAGCGGCTGGCCTCCGAGCGGCTGCGCCGTGACGGCGGGCTGAACCGGGCCGCCGAGAACGGCGCGATCATCTTCTCGGTCTGTGCCGGCTACCAGATCCTCGGGCACGAGTTCATCAACGACCTCGGCCAGCGGGAGCCGGGCCTGGGGCTGATCGACGTGATCTCCACCCGCGGCGAGGGCGAGCGCTGTGTGGGCGACGTCCTCGCGGACATCGACCCCCGGCTCGGGCTGCCGCAGCTCACCGGTTTCGAGAACCACCAGGGCATCACCCATCTCGGCCCCACCGCCCGCCCCTTCGCGCGGACCGTCCTGGGCCGGGGCAACGGCACCGGCGACGGTACGGAGGGCGCGTACAACGAGACCGTGTTCGGGACGTACATGCACGGACCGGTCATGGCGCGCAATCCGCAGATCGCCGATCTGCTGCTGAAGCTGGCGCTGGACGTGAACGCGCTGCCGCCGGTGGACGACCGCTGGTACGAGGCGCTGCGCAACGAGCGGATCACCGCGGCCACCCAGCCCGCCTGACCACGGCGTCCGGGGCCCGGACCGGCCGTTCGGGCCCCCGTCCGGCCCCGGTCCGAGGGTAGGGCCGGGGGGCCGGACGGCCGGGCGAGCGTCCCGGCTGCGGCACCGTTCACGGGCCCGGGCGTCCCAGCAGGCGGACGCCCTATTCGGCCCGCGCGCCCGTACGCCGGTAGGGTGAGGGGTGATCCAGCCGGACGACGTGGTCCGGGAGTCGGCCCACGTTGCAAAGGTAATTCGGGCAATGCGCATTGGTGTGCTCACTTCCGGAGGCGACTGCCCCGGTCTGAACGCCGTCATCCGGTCCGTCGTGCACCGCGCGGTCGTCGACCACGGCGACGAGGTCATCGGCTTCCACGACGGCTGGAAGGGCCTGCTGGAGTGCGATTACCGCAAGCTCGACCTGGACGCGGTGGGCGGCATCCTCGCCCGCGGCGGCACCATCCTGGGCTCGTCCCGGGTGCGGCCCGAGCAGCTGCGGGACGGTGTGGAACTGGCCAAGGGGCACTGCGCGGACCTGGGGCTCGACGCGGTCATCCCGATCGGCGGCGAGGGCACCCTGAAGGCCGCCCATCTGCTGTCCCAGGGCGGGCTGCCGATCGTCGGCGTCCCGAAGACCATCGACAACGACATCGCCTCGACCGATGTCACCTTCGGTTTCGACACCGCCGTCGGGGTGGCGACGGAGGCACTGGACCGGCTGAAGACCACCGCCGAATCCCATCAGCGGGTGCTGATCGTCGAGGTCATGGGCCGCCACACGGGGTGGATCGCCCTGCACTCCGGAATGGCGGCGGGCGCCCACGCGGTCGTCGTCCCCGAGCGGCCCTTCGACATCGAGGAGCTGGCCAAGCGGGTCGGCGCCCGGTTCGAGGCGGGCAAGCGGTTCGCGATCGTCGTGGTCGCGGAGGGCGCGAAGCCCCGCGAGGGCACCATGAACTGGGACGAGGGCGGCAAGGACGTCTACGGCCACGAGCGGTTCGCCGGGGTCGCCCGCCAGCTCTCCAACGAGCTGGAGGCCCGTCTGGGCAAGGAGGCGCGGCCGGTGATCCTCGGCCATGTGCAGCGGGGCGGCACGCCGACCGCGTACGACCGGGTCCTGGCGACCCGGTTCGGCTGGCACGCGGTGGAGGCGGCGCACCGCGGCGAGTTCGGCATGATGACGGCGCTGCGCGGTACGGACATCACGCTGGTGCCGCTGGGCACGGCCGTGGAGACGCTCAAGACCGTCCCGGACGCGCGGTACGACGAGGCGGAGTGCGTGCTGTAGCCCGTACGCGCACCCTGAACCGCCCCCCGGCCGCAGCTGCGGCCGGGGGGCGGTTCTACTCTGGTTCGGCACAGCACGACCAGCAGAATCAGGAGCCGCCGGATGGATCACAGCGAACACGGCACGTCGATGGACCTGCCGCCGTTCACGCTGGGACGCGGGCTGGAACTCTCCCCCGACCCGTTCTTCCTGATCGGCTCGCTGGTCGCGCTCGCCCTCTATGCCTGGGGTGTGACCCGTCTGGTCCGGCGGGGCGACGCCTGGCCCGTGGGCCGTACCGTCTTCTTCGTCGCCGGTGTGCTGACCGTACTGCTGGCGATGTGCACCAAGCTCAACGACTACGGCATGGTCATGTTCAGCGTGCATATGGTGCAGCACATGATCATCAGCATGGTCTCGCCGATCCTGCTGCTGCTCGGTGCGCCGGTGACGCTGGCGCTGCGGGCGCTGCCGGTGGCGGGCCGGGGCCGGAAGGGCCCCCGCGAGCTGCTGCTGGCGCTGCTGCACAGCCGGTACATGCGGATCATCACGCACCCCGCGTTCACGATCCCGCTGTTCATCGCGAGTCTGTACGGGCTCTACTTCACCCCGCTCTTCGACTTCCTGATGAGCTCCCAGGCGGGCCATATCGCGATGATGATCCACTTCCTCGCGGTCGGCCTGGTGTTCTTCTGGCCGATCATGGGCGTGGACCCGGGTCCGCACCGGCCAGGCTATGTGATGCGGATGCTGGAGCTGTTCGCGGGCATGCCGTTCCACGCCTTCTTCGGTATCGCGCTGATGATGGCGAGCACGCCGATGGTGGGGACGTACGACAGTCCTCCGGCGTCGCTGGGCATCGACGCGCTCTCCGACCAGCACGCGGCCGGCGGTATCGCCTGGGCGTTCAGCGAGATTCCCTCGGTGCTGGTGCTGATCGCGCTCGTGTTCCAGTGGTACCGCTCGGACCAGCGGCAGGCCCGCCGCAAGGACCGGGCGGCGGACCGGGACGGGGACAAGGAGCTGGCGGCGTACAACGCCTATCTGGCGCAGCTCCATGCGCGCAGCGGCGGTCCGGCGGGCGCGTCCCGCGGCGGCCCGAAGGAGCCCGCCGTGGCCGCCGAGGATGCGGTGGCCTCCGGGGACGAGATCTCGCAGGCCGCGGCGGCCGCGGGCGGGAGTCCGGCGGTCCGGGAGACCGGGTCCGGCGCCGCCGGGCGGTAGCGCGGGACCGGGGTCCCGGGTGACGATGGCGGTGGCCGCGATCGTCGTCCGAGGAGGGCTCGTATGCCCGGATCCACGAGAACGATGGGTGTCATCACCGTCGGCGCCCTGGTGGCGGTGACCGCCTACACGGTGGCGCTCGGCAGCAACGGGTGGCTCTGGTTCGGCTGGGTGGTGCTGGGGCTGCTGACCGTGGGGATGATCGCCGCCCGGAACTGAGCGGAGGCGCTCCCCGGCAGCCGGCGGGCGGCCCCGACCGGGGGCAGGGTCGCCCGGGGACCGCTGTCCCCGTGGACCCGTCCGCGCCGGTCGACGGTGCGGGTGAACCAGATGACCTTGCCCTCGTCCGTACCGCAGGTGCCCCAGCTGTCGCTGAGCCGGCCGACGGTGGCGAGCCCGCCCCGGGCCGGACTGGAGCTGGTCATCCGGGGCATCCTGGGGTCACGGTCGGCGACGGACGCGCTGAGTCTCCGGCCGGACCAGCGCAGCTCCACAACGCACGTCGGGTCACCGGGCACGTGCTGGACGACATTGGCTATCAACTCGTCCACGGCACGGCAGACCGGGGCGATGTGGTTTTCGAGGTCCCAGTGCCGCAGATGGGCCGCGAGGATCCGCCGGATCTGGGGGATCCGCTCCCGGGTCGCCCGCACCTCCATGCGGTAACGGCATTCCGCCTGACCGTGACCGTGCATGACCATGCTCCTCACCGCGACAGTGCGGACTCTCCCGGCTAAGGGACCCCGAGGATGACGGAGAGTGCTCGACCGGCGCTTCCGGGTTACAGCCCAGGGTGACCCCGGGAACCGGGGCCCGCAACAGCGGGCGGCTCCCCCCTGCGGAATCGGGCGGAATCGGGGCCGCGGCGGCGGTCGCCGCGGTGTCCGCGGCGGTGACCGACCCACTTCCGGACACATAAAATGACCGAGTTCGAGAATTCCGTGTGACCAGGGGCGCTCAGCCCGGATCCCGCACTGACCGGCCCACTGCTGAAGGAGCACCCCGAAGTGTTCTACAACGTACTCAAATACGTGCTTCTGGGGCCGCTGCTGCGGTTGCTGTTCCGGCCCCGGATCGAGGGCCTGGAGCATATTCCGGAGGAGGGCGCGGCGATCGTCGCGGGGAACCATCTGTCGTTCTCGGACCATTTCCTGATGCCCGCGATCCTCAAACGGCGGATCACTTTCCTCGCGAAGGCCGAGTACTTCACCGGGCCGGGTCTGAAGGGCCGGCTGACGGCCGCCTTCTTCCGCAGCGCGGGCCAGATCCCGGTGGACCGCTCCGGCCAGGACGCGGGCCGGGCCGCGATCCGCGAGGGGCTCGGCGTACTGAGCAAGGGCGAACTGCTCGGCATCTATCCGGAAGGGACCCGCTCGCACGACGGCCGGCTCTACAAGGGCAAGGTCGGGGTTGCGGTGATGGCGCTGCGGGCCGGGGTGCCGGTGATCCCGTGCGCCATGGTCGGCACCTTCGAAATCCAGCCGCCCGGCCAGACCCTGCCGAAAATCAAGCGCGTCACCGTCCGTTTCGGCACACCTCTGGACTTCTCGCGCTATGCCGGGTTGGAGGACGAGAAGGCGATTCTGCGCGCGGTCACGGACGAGATCATGTACGCCGTGCTCGAACTCTCCGGTCAGGAGTACGTCGACCGGTACGCGGCCGAGGTCAAGGCCGAACTGGAAGCGGCGAAGAAGGCGGGACGGCGCTCCTGACCGTACCGGCGGATCGGGTTTCCCTGCGCTCGTCGCGTCGGGGAACCCGATCCGCCGGTACCCGTCGTTCACGCACCGGGGGGTGCCACCGCCGCGCGCAGGGGTGCCAGCAGCCGGTTGGTCCGGGTGATGCCGGTGGGCGAACCGAGGTCCGCAACTCCTCTGGCCGGATCGGATTTCACCGCATCGGGACCGCAGCGGTCACCGAAGAGGATCACGGCGTTGCGGGGGCGGTGGCGGCGGGACTGCCAGAGGAGACCCTGGGCCTCCGGAGCCTGGGCCCGCAGCGCGCTGGCCCAGCGCCGTGTCTGCGCATAGCTCGCGCCTTCCGCCTCCAGCAGCCAGGAGTCCTGGCAGACGGCGGCCAGATCCTCCTCCGAGACGAGCCGGATCAGTCTGAGTTCGACACGGGTGCGCAGAACGCTCAGGGCCCGCCCCGCGATCCAGGCGCGTGGCACCAGCCGCCGGCCGGAGCGCTCGTCGAAGTCCACCGATCGCAGCAGTACCTCCGCGAGGGCGGTCGCCGGTTCCGTACCCGCGTAGAGGAAGGGGTAGGGGTCGTACACCGTTCCGTCGAAGCGGGCGCCGCCGAAGTGGGAGTCGGCGGCGACCGGGTTGAAGGTCTCGGCGGGGCGGGCGGCGGAGTGGCAGCGCCACAGCTCGGTGCCGGCCGGGAGGGTGGAGATCCTGGGCGACAGACGGTAGCCGTCGGGCGGGCGGCGATCGGGCATCAGTCCACCTCCACCATGGCCGCCGCGGCGCCGATGAGCAGTTCGTCGGAGAGCCTGCCGAGCAGTTCGGAAGGGCGGCCGCCGAGCCAGCGGTTGCCGCTGAGCCACCAGTCGGCCGCGCCCCAGGGGTCCTCTTCGGCGAGGAGCAGCCGGTTGACCTCGCGGACGACGGACGGCGGGCCCTGGGCCCCTTCCGGGAACTGGAACGCCGGGTAGCGGGGGCCTCGGAGGGGATCGTCGAGCCGGATCAGCCCGTCGCCCGGTGGGGCTCCGGAGCAGCGTTCGCGTGCTTCGTCCGGGGAGAGTGTGGGGGTGGCGAGCAGCCGGCGGCGGACCGAGCCGAAGATCTCGGCAGTGTCGGCGTCGGGCCCCTGCTCCGGTGGGTCCTGGTGCGGGGTTTCCGGCTGATCCGCCGGTTCCGCGGCGGAGTTCAGGACGAGCTCCGCCAGCCGCAGTGACTGTTCCGCGAGGCCGGGTCCGACGGCTGCCGGAGCGAGCCGGGTGGTCTCCAGCGCCAGCCGTACGGGGTGGTCCAGCGGCAGCGGCAGCAGGGCGAGGCGTACGCCTTGGAGCGCCCGGCGCAGCTCACGGGGGTCGTTCTCCGCCCGGGCGAGTGCGACGATCCGGTCGGCCAGTACGGTGTACTGCTCGTCCGGCAGGGTCTGCCGGATGTCCGGCCAGTGCCGGGCGATCAGGGTGAGGAGCTCCTCGGATGTCATGCGGGCCTCCCCTCGGCTCGGTCGGGATCGGCCGCGGGGGGCCGGGCGGGCCCGGGATGGCCCTGGTGGATGAAGGCGGCCCAGGCCGGGAGCCGTTCGAGGCCGGGCCGGCGGGCCTCGCGCAGCAGTTCACCGCTGAGCGTGGGCGGCGGCTCACGGTTCGGGTCGAGCATCCACAGCTGGGCGGCGCGCAGGGCATCGGCGGGTGGCAGGCCCTCGACGCTCAGGTGGTGGTGGAAGACCGCCATCAGCACGGCCGATGAGCTGTCCTGGAGGGACCATCGGGACCCGACGACGTCCCGGGCACCGCGGGCGACGAAGGCGGTGGCGAGGGTGAGTGCCTCGTCGTGGTCGCGGGTGCTGAGGTCGGTCTCGCAGGCGCTGAGGACGACCAGGGGGCCGGTGTCCTTGGGCACCGGGGCCCGGCGGCGTTCGTCGAGGAGCCGGCTGACGGTCAGCATGCCGAGGTCGGGGGCGCTGCCGGGCCCGCCCTGTTCCGGTGGGAGTTCTTCGGTCCCTGCCGGGAAGGCCAGTTTCAGTGCGGAGACGGTGGGGCGCATTCCTGCCGATGCGTGGGAGGCGATGTGCAGCAGGGAGAGCGGTGCGGGGCCGGCAGGGGAACCTGCCGGTGACAGCAGTTCGAGTACCTCGTCGGGGGTACCGGTGCCGGACGTCGGCGCGGGCGGCTCGTAGAACTCCCCGTACAGCGTCGCTTTCCGGTAGAACGCGTCGTGCAGTGCGGCGACTTCCTGTTCGGCCCGGGTGAGGTCCATCCGCGGGTCGGCGATCAGGGCGGGCGCCGAGGCGGCCGGGACAGGTGAGCGGGCCACCGTCCGCAGGAACTGGCTTCCGGAGGCCGCGTAGCTGATGATCGCGATCTCGCAGCAGTGGGCGTGTTTGCCGGGGCCGCGGAGGAAGCGGGCGGCGTGCCAGGGCACCACTCCGAGGGTGCCGCAGGGGACCAGGATCAGCCGGGGCGGGCCCGGACGGCCCTTCCGCCGGGCGGGATTGGCGGCGAGGGCTTCGGCGAGGCCGGTGAGGACGGGGCCCATCACGGCGGGCCAGGCCCAGTCGCAGAGTTCTTCGAGGGCTTTCTCCCAGGCCTGTTCGGCGTTCTCCCGGTCGGCGGGACCGGCGTCGGCGGGGAGCCGGGAGCGGGCGGCCGCCGCGTCGAGGTACGCCTCCAGGGGGCGGGCACGTTCACCGATGAGCAGGGGCAGTGCCAGGGAGCCGGGTTTGATGTCGGGCCCGAGCACGATGGCGGTGCCCGGGGCGCTGCCGTGGGTGGGGACGAGGTAGACGAGCGCATCGGCGTCGGCCGCGGCCACGGCCGCCCGCAGTTCCTCGACGGTGGGCGCGGTGAACGGCCCCTGGCCGGGTCCGTCGTCCTGGTATCCCAGCGCCTCCAGGGCCTGGCGGCGCAGACTGCTGGGGAGTTCGGTCACCGGGTCCGTATCCCCGGCGTGCCCGGCATTCCCTCCTTCGCCGGATTCGTGTTCCCGCCAGGCGTCCGCGAGCGCGGGGTGACCGCGCGCAGCAAGCAGCTCGGGTACGGCCGCGGACGCGGCGGCGGCGTGGAGGACCATCGCCCGGCCCAACTCCAGTGTGGCGACGGCCTCCTCGAACCAGCCGTGGGACGAGGCCCAGCTCGCGGCCGTCGTGGCCCGCACCGCGCCGTCCCGGGCGGCGCGGAGACCGTGCTCGGCACCGCTCTGGAGCAGTACGTCCGCCGCGAGGAAACGCAGCGATTCTCCGGCCGCGCGGGTCGCCGAGTGGAGATCCTGGGCCAGTGCCCAGCGGGACTGATACGCCCTGGCGAGCTGCCACAGCCCTTCGGCGGCCTGTCGGCTGCCCTCCCCGGCCCGTACCTCTTCGCGGAGCTTCTCCAGCTCCGCGATGGCACGGTCGAGCTCGGCGGGGTCCTTGGTGAGGCGGAAGAGGGAGTTCCGGCCGTAGCCGATACCCAGGCGCTGGTGGGTCCGGAGGTTCGGGGGAAGCTCGGCGGACGGGTCGTGGGAGCCGTCGCCGTGCGCATCGTCCAGGCTCCGGCGCAGCAGTTCGGGGGACGATTCCAGATCGGCGCGGAGGGTGGCCGCGGAGATCTGGAGATCCCTCAGCCAGGGGCGCGCGAAGGCGGGGGCGGAATCGGATCCGACCGTCTGATCGAAGAGCCGGGCAGCGGCGATCAGTTCCTCCTGGTCATCGGTGACGGATCCGTGCGCGAGCATCACCCGGGAGAGGACGAGAAGCAGTTGGAAGCGGGCGAAGTCGTTCTCCGGCAGGATGGAGAGCAGCTCTTCCAGCTCGGTGATGATCTCTGCGAGGGCCGCACCGTCCCCGGCTTCCTTGGCCTGCTCGGCGCGGGTCAAGGCCACCATGCACTGGAACATCGTGCGGAAGCGCACCGAGTCGAAGTCCGCCGCGGGCGGCAGGGCGGCCAGTCGGGCGGCCGCTGATTCCAGTAACTGCCGCCCGGTCTCGCTGTCCCGAAGGTTTCCTCCCAGTCCGCCCCCCATGCCGAGCATCATGGGGCGGACGGCGTTCAGGGCTTCGGTCAGCTCGTCGTCGGCGGGCATGGCCCCCGTGGCGTCGTGGAGCATCCGGAGTACGGCGTCCAGCGATCCGAGGTCGCCCTCCCCCATCGCCGACGTCACTTTGGCCATGGTGGAGCCCAATGCCCCGAGGGCGATGTCCGCGGGGGTCGTCTTCCGGTCCGGGGGCTCCGCGCCGTCCCGCTGCCGGGCGAGGTCCCGCAGTTGGCTGTCCACGGCGTCCATCTGCCGGCGGAGGGTCTCGGGGTTCACCGATCCGGGAACCGCGGTCCCCAGAAGACCGAGGGTCAGGGCCGTGTCCCGCTCCACCGCTTCCGGTGGTCTCACGGCGGCCTCGGGGACCGTCCGGCCCGCCGGATCGCTCGCCCCGTCAGGGTCTTCCGGTTCGGGAGTGCCGGTGGTGCCGAAGGGCCGGAGGCCCATCGCTTCCATCATGGGGAGGACCGCCTGGAACGCGGCCTGCATCGGGGAGCCTTCGGGAACCAGCCGGAGCAGTTCCGAGAAGTCGCCGCCGGCTTGGGGGAAGCCGCCCCGCAGCGCCTGCATCAGCGGGCCGAGCGCCTCGAACTCGCCCCGCCCTTCCAGATTCAGAGAGGCTGCCATCTCGGCCATCACGGGATATGCCTCGGCGCTCAGCAGCCCGAACTCCTCCAGTCGTGTGTTGAAGTCCTGCGCACCGTTCGCGAGGGCCCAGTCGACCGTCCCTGCCTGGTCCACTTCCTGGCCGTATCCCGGCTTGTCCTTCATGATCAGCATCAGGAAGAACGCGGCGCGGGCTCCGTCCGGCCCGGGCTGCCCCCGCAGTACTTCCCGGGCGGTACGCAGCAGGCGCTCGGCCTTCTCCCGGTCGCCGGGGAGCGCGGCGGCCCCCAGGCCGCGGACCGCGATCAGGGCTCCGCTGCGGTAGAGCAGCCGGGCAGCCAGGGGGTCGTCGCCCAGCAGTGCCGTCACTTCGGCGAGCTGGGCGAGCACCGGGAGGACTTGGTCGGCCGGTGTCCCCTTCCCCCGGGGAGGAAGGATCGCGTCGGCCCGGCTGATCAGATGACCTGCCCAGGAGCGCAGGCCGAGGAGGCCGCCGCTCTCCGTACCGGATTCCCCGTCCCGGTCCTGTGCACCGTGGTCAGCCGCAGTCATCGAAGCCCTCTTCGTTCATGCACCGTGCGCGTCCCTGCTCCCGGCTCCCTGCCCGGGCCGACGCTATGCCCTTCCCGAAGCCGGCGGAAGCGCTACCGGACAGCCGACCTGAAAACGCCCGGGAAGCGACCGGGGCCCAGACCGGTGAGGAACGGAAAACGAATCAACGCGCCTGTAAATGATCAGAGTTGACCGAGAAGGTACGCATCCGAGCGGGGCAGGGCGGGTGGTGGTCCCGGAGTACGGCGCGCAGAAGGGGCGACCGGCGGAATCCGGCCGCCCCTTCACGTACTCCCGCCGGACCCCGGGCGCGGGGTCCGGCGGAGTGCACGGACTACGGCTTGGGCACCGCGTGCGGGTCGCAGGTCACATTGCGGCTGTCCAGCGTCCCGTTGAGCAGATAGGCGTCCACGCGCTGGTTGACGCAGGCGTTGGCGATTCCGGTGACGCCGTGCGAGCCGGCGTTCTTCTCCAGGATCAGCCGGGAGCCCTTGAGCCGCTTCTGCAGCTCGTAGGCGCCGGCGACCGGGGTGGCCGCGTCACGTTCGGCCTGGACGATCAGCACACCCGGGAGTTCCTTGCCGGGGTTGACCTCGACGGCCGGGCCCTGACGGGTCGACCAGGTCGCGCAGGGCAGGTTCATCCAGGCGTTGGACCAGGTCAGGAACGGGTAGTCGCGGTGGAGCCGGGTGTTGTCCCGGTCCCAGGTGCGCCAGTCGGTGGGCCATGTGGCGTCCGCGCACTCGACGGCCGTGTAGACAGCGTTGCTGTTCTCGGAGCGGGCGTTGCCGACGGTGTCCGTCATATCGGGGGCGGCGGCGTCGACGAGTGCCTGGGTGTCACCGGCGACGTACTTGCTCCAGATCCGGGCGGTGGGCGCCCAGGAGGAGTCGTAGTAGGGGGCGCCCTGGAAGAAGGAGAGCAGTTCGGCCGGTCCGACGACCCCGCCGAGCGGGGCCTTCTTCGCGGCGGCGCGCAGCTTCTGCCACTGCGCCTCGACCTTCGCCGGGGTGTCGCCGATGCCGTAGGTGGCGTGGTTCGCCGCGACCCAGGCCTTCCAGTCGTTCCACCGCATCTCGAAGGCGACGTCCTGGTCCAGGTTGGCCTGGTACCAGATCTTCTTCCGCGACGGGTTGACGACGCTGTCGACGACCATGCGGCGGACGTGCCCGGGGAACAGCTCCGCATAGACGGCGCCGAGGTAGGTGCCGTAGGAGACGCCGAGGAAGTTCAGCTTCTTCTCGCCGAGGGCCGCCCGCATGACGTGGAGGTCACGTGCGGTGTTGGCGGTGGTCATATGCGGCAGCATCCAGCCGCTGCGCTCGGCGCACCCGTCGGCGTACTCGGCCGCCAGCTTGCGCTGGGCGCGCTTGTCGGCCTCGCTGTCGGGCACCGGGTCGGCCTTCGGGGCCTTCACGAACTCCTGGGGGTCGACACAGGAGATCGGGGTGGAGCGGCCGACGCCGCGCGGGTCGAAGCCCACGAAGTCGTACGCCTTCGAGGTGTTCACCCAGAGCGGGTTCTTGCTGGTGACCCGCACCGGGAAGCGGAGGCCGGAGCCGCCGGGACCACCGGGGTTGTAGAGGAGTGCGCCCTGGCGCTCGGCCGGGGTGCCGGTGTGGCCGATACGGTCGACGGTCAGCGTGATCTGCCGTCCGTTCGGGCGCTTGTAGTCGAGCGGGACGGTCACCGTGCCGCACTGGATGGGCTTCGGAAGCCCCCAGTCGGCGGGACAGTCCGCCCAGTCGATGCCCTTGGCGGCGGCCCGGTCGGCGGCGAGCTGTACACCGCGCGTCTCGGACGTGCCGCCGCGGCCGCTGTCGGCGCTGGCGACCGGGGCGGTCATCGCTCCCGCGACCAGGGTGCCCGCTATCAGAGTGCCCGCCGAACCCAGCGCTGCTGCGCGTCTCACGGAGAACTCCCCCTTTCTTTCCTTCTGTCGACTTCTCCGCAGGATCCTTTCGCCTCGGGGGCAGCACGAACAGATCGCACAGGCGTTTCTTTACCGAACCAATAACCGGTGAGTGATGTACCGCTGAGCGGTACGACCGTCGGAGGCGGGTGCCGCCGGGCCGGCAGGCCGTCGGGGCGGTCCGCCGTCGGGGCGGTGGTTCAGGGGGCGCCGGGGCCGCGGTGTTCGGCCGTCAGCCCGAAGCGGCCGGGGCCGGGGCCGGCGTGCGGGGCGGCGTGCCCGAGGGAGGACACGGAGGAGATCGCCTGTTCGCCCTCGTCCTCGCTGAGCCGTTCCAGCCGGTCGAGGTCTTCGGCGGAGACCAGTGCCACGAGGGGCTTCCCGTGCCGGGTCACGACCACCCGCTCGCCGCCGTACACCACACGGTTGATCAGTTCGGCCAGCTCAGCGCGGGCTTGCGTCACCGGAATCTCGTAGGCCATGCCGCTCAGCTTAATCGGCGGCAACGGCCGCGATCGGGCACCGGGACGGTCCGCCCACCGGACGCCGCGCCGCTCGCTCAGCGCGAAATCCCCCGCCCGACCTGGCAGTTCACCACCGCCGCAGCTTCCCGAACCCCGGGCGCGACTCTGTACGTCCTGTACATTTTTTACGGAAGACGGGTCGACGGCAGCCGCCCGTCCAGGACCGAGGAGAGGTACGCCATGAATCGTCCCGCCGCCCGCCACGTCCTCCCGCAGTTCACCGAGCGCACCTCGCGGGGCACCCGTACCCTCGACCCCTACAGCAAGCTGCTGGAGGAGCGGATCGTCTTCCTGGGGACCCCGGTGGACGACACGGCCGCCAACGACGTGATCGCCCAGTTCCTCCATCTCGAATACGCCGACCCGGACCGGGACATCGCCCTCTACCTGAACTCCCCCGGCGGCTCCCCGAGCGCGATGCTGGCGATCTACGACACCATGCAGACGGTGGTCTGCGATGTGGAGACCACCTGCATCGGCCAGGTGGCGGCGGCAGCCGCGCTGCTGCTGGCGGCCGGGGCGCCGGGCAAGCGGATGGCGCTGCCGGGGGCCCGGGTCGCGCTCCGCGGGCCCGCCCTCGACAAACCGGTCCGGGGCACGCCGTCGGATCTGGAGATCGAAGCCCGGGAGCTACTGCGGCTGCGCGCCCTGACGGTGGATCTGCTGGCCCGGCACACCGGCCGGGAGCGGGCGCGGATCGCGGCCGATCTGGAGCGGGACCTGTTCCTCGACGCGGCGGGCGCGAAGGAGTACGGGCTCGTCGACCAGGTGATCGGCAGCCGCAAGGCCTCCTCGCGGCCCGGCCGGGACGGCGGCCCCGGCACCGCGGGACCGGCCGCCGGCACCGGTGGCGGCGGCGGCCCGCGGTGAATCCCTCCGCACCGTGGCCCGAACCGCCGCCCCTGCCCGCACTGACCCGTGCCGAGGCCGAGGTCGTCGACGCCTATCTGGCCGTCGCGGATCTCGTCGGCCGGATCAACCCGGCCCGCTCCGAACACACCTACGGAGCCCTTCGCGCGGCCCAGGCCCTGGTGAGCCGGGCCACCGAACTCCGGGACGCCCTGACTCTGATGCACCGGCGCGGGGAGAGTGAGCTGCACACCGGGACGCTCGGCCACGCCCTCCGCATTCTCGACGGCGAAAGGCGGACATTCCGGGTGACCATCCCACCGCAGTCGCCGCCCTGACGGACCGCCGTCCACTCGTCAACCGCTGATCGAGTGGGATTCCCCCTCCCTCAATCGGTGGAGTCGAACCGCCGGTAACACCTACCGTCAAGTTGCGGACGAATGACGATCCCTCTACCGGAAAGTCTTACTCCAGCGCTGGTACGGGGTGTTCCGAGTGCCCTTTCAGGGGCCCGGACAGGGTCATGTTCATACGAACGCCGCATTCGTGTTGAAACTCACATATCGCCGTTTTGACTTCGAAATCCGGCAGTCGGTGGGTCAAGATCCCTGGGACGACAAGCCCCCGTCACCTCGGCGGGGCGGTCCGGGCGGACGCCGAGTCCTGCCGCCGTTCCGGACTACTGGTCGACAGAAGTGCATCGGCAGGAGTGGAGGACCCAGGCAGTACGGAACCGCCGGACCATGTCCGATCCGGAAGTTCCTCGGGGTGAAGCCGCGTCAGCGGCCGGGCACCTTCGTCCGCCCGAACCCGACAGGTCATCCTTCACAGGCGGCTGACGAAGGGTTGCGCATGAATGCGCAGAAAAACGTCCCGTCCCTCCTCGGCCGGGCGGGCGCGGTGTCCGCTCTGACGATTGCGGCGCTCGGCGGCACGCTGGTCGTGCCCGGCGGTACGCCGGAGGCCCAGGCCGCGGCCACGGCGCACGCGGGCAAGGCGCTCAAGATCGCCGCCTCCAAGAAGGGTGCTCCGTACAAGTACGGCGCGGCGGGACCGTCCCGCTTCGACTGCTCGGGGCTGACGGTCTACTCGTTCAAGAAGGCGGGCAAGAAGCTCCCGCGGACCGCTCAGCAGCAGTACAACAAGACCCGCAAGATCTCCGTGAAGTCGCGGAAGGCGGGTGACCTGGTCTTCTTCCACGGTCGGGGCGGTGTTTACCACGTGGGGATCTACGCCGGGAAGGGCAAGATCTGGCACTCCCCCAAGAGGGGTTCCTGGGTGAAGCTGGACAAGATCTGGAGCAAGAGCATCTCGTACGGCAGGGTTCGCTGACCGACCGGAAGAGCTGAGGCGGTGCCGGGGGGCCGGGGCGGACGTGCCGGGCCCCCGGCCGTCGTTTCCCGGCTGTCGTTTCCCGGCCGCGCCCGTGCGGCGCGGCGGGCCGGTCAGCCGGGGTCCGCGGGCCCGGCGCCGGACGGGTGCCAGGGCAGGGCGATCCAGACCGTCTTGCCGCCGTCCGGGGTCGGAGTGACCGTCAGCCGGCCGCCGCTGTGCGCCGTGAGGCTGCGGACGATGACCATGCCCCGCCCGTTGTCCTGGCGGACGGCCGCGGGCAGCCGCTGCGGCCAGCGCGGGTGGCTGTCCGTCACCCCGATCCGCAGCTCCTCGTCCCGCTCCAGCAGCAGGGTCACGGTGAAGGTGGGCGACTGGCCGAAGGTGTGCTGGACGGCATTGGTGGTCAGCTCCGAGACGATCAGCCGGATCGTGTCCAGGGCGTCCGACCCGGCGGGCAGACCCCATTCGGCAAGGGCCGCTGTCACATGTCGGCGCGCCACCGAAACCGAGGCCGCTTCGCTCGGCAGGGTGATCGAGTTCTCCAGGAGATCTGCCATCGCGACGCCGTCCTTTCCACCCGCGGCCGTGCTGTCCGAGGTCATGGCGGAGGTGTGCGCGGACGGCCACGGCTCGCGCTGAGCGCCGGACTGCCCCCATCCTCCCGCCGCAGGCACGATCCGCCAAGATCTGTGGACAACAGTCGCTCAAAGCGGTGAACTCTGCGACGCAAGACCGTTTTTGGCCATGCACAGGCGCTTTGTCCGCCGTTTGGGCGGCCCAGGGCGGCGGAAGCGCCCCTTCCGGAGGCTCCGCCCCCGCGTCACGGGCGCGTCGTCCCCGGCCTTCCGGGCGTATGCCCTCCCGGGCCGGGTCCGGCGCTCCGCGGTCCGCCCGCCCGGCCGTACGGCTACCGGACTCACGGCTCCGGCCCGGTGCTCGGTGCTCCGGCGGAGGCTCGGCCCGGCACCCCGGCTGGGCTCGGCCCGGAGCCGTACGCCTGGCCAGGACTCACCGTTTCGGCCCGGTGCCCCGGATCGGCCCAGTGCCCGGGGCCCGGGTGCGGTGCCCGGGCGCGGTCAGCGGTCAGCGGTCAGCGGTCAGCGGTCAGCGGTCCGAGCGGGCATCCGGCGGTGCCGTCCGGACGACCACCGCCACCGCCTCCGCGAGCTGCTCGTCCGTCAGATCCGCGCGGGCCGTCAGCCGCAGCCGGGAGACCCCGTCCGGCACCGACGGCGGCCGGAAGCAGCCCACCAGCAGCCCGGCCGTCCGGCAGTCCGCGGCCCAGCCCACGGCGGCCTCGGGCGAGGGCGCCCGTACCGACACCACCGCCGCATCGGGCCGGGCGGCCGTCAGCCCCGCCGCCGTCAGCCCCGTGTACAGGGCGCCCGCCGCCGACCGCACCCGGTCCGCCCGGCCGGGCTCACGGGCCAGGATCCGCAGGGACTCCCGGGCCGCGCCGACCGCTGCCGGGGCCAGTCCGGTGTCGAAGATGAACGTCCGGGCGGTGTTCACCAGATGAGCGACGACCCGCGCCGGACCGAGGACGGCACCACCCTGACTGCCCAGCGATTTGGAGAGCGTGACCGTCGCCACCACGCCCGGCGCGCCCGCGATCCCCGCAGCATGCGCCGTGCCCCGCCCGCCTTCACCGAGAACGCCGAGACCGTGGGCATCGTCCACGAGCAGCGCCGCGCCCCGCCCGGCCGTGATCCGGGCCAGCTCCGCGAGCGGGGCCGCGTCGCCGTCGACCGAGAAGACGGAATCGGTGACCACCAGCGCCCGCCGCCCGGGATGCGCGTCGAGGATCTTCCGTACCGCGGAGGGATCCGCGTGGGCGGCGATCTCGGTCTGCGCCCGCGACAGCCGGCAGCCGTCGACGATGGAGGCGTGGTTGGCCGCGTCCGAGACGATCAGCGCGCCGCGCCCGCTCAGCGCCGTCACGGCGGCCAGGTTCGCCGCGTAGCCGGAGGCGAGGACGAGCGCGGCTTCGAACCCGCAGTGGGCCGCCAGTTCGCGTTCGAACTCGGCGTGCAGTTCGGTGCTGCCGGTGACCAGCCGGGAGCCGGTCGAACCCGCACCCCAGCGGTGGGCGGCGGCCGCCGCCGCGGCGGTGACCTCGGGGTGGCGGCTCAGCCCGAGGTAGTCGTTGCCCGCGAGATCCACCAGGGCGGACCCGGCGGCGCGTGGCCGCAGCGTCCGCGTCAGCCCGGCGCGCTCCCGGCGCGCGGATTCCTCGTCGAGCCACTCGAAGGGGTCGTCGGGCATGGTGGCGTGCTCCCCCGCTCTCTGGGTGTTCCGGTGATCCGGCCGCCGAAGTGCTCCGGAGGTCCGGCACTCCGTCCGGCGCTCCGTCCGGCGTCCGTTGCAGGCCCGGTCCGCCGCCGCCGCTTTTGTAGGCAGCGCACAGAGGCTAACCGGGTGCGCTCCCGCTCCCCATGTGGTCATGCACACACTTCGGTGAAGGTCTGTTGTGAGATTCCGACTTTCCCACGGGGAGTTCCTTAGGCCAGGATCGGCGCCATGGAGCTTCTCGGCAGACTGGTGGAGAAGGGGCTGCGGCGCGAGCCGCCGACCCGGGACGAGGCGCTGGCGGTACTGGCGACCTCCGACGACGATGTGCTCGACGTGGTGGCCGCGGCGGGCCGGGTACGCCGTCAGTGGTTCGGCCGCCGGGTGAAACTCAACTATCTGGTCAATCTGAAGTCCGGGCTGTGCCCCGAGGACTGCTCGTACTGCTCGCAGCGGCTCGGTTCGACGGCCGGGATCCTCAAGTACACCTGGCTGAAGCCGGAGGAGGCGTCGCAGGCGGCGGCCGCGGGGGTCGCGGGCGGCGCCAAGCGCGTCTGTCTGGTGGCCAGCGGCCGCGGTCCGACGGACCGCGACGTCGACCGGGTGTCACGGACGATCGAAACCATCAAGGAACAGAACGAGGGCGTCGAGGTGTGCGCCTGCCTCGGACTGCTCTCCGCGGGCCAGGCGGAGAAACTGCGCGGGGCGGGAGCCGACGCGTACAACCACAACCTCAACACGTCGGAGGCGACGTACGGGGAGATCACGACCACCCACACCTACGCGGACCGGGTGGAGACCGTGCAGCAGGCGCAGTCCGCCGGTCTGTCGGCCTGTTCCGGGCTGATCGCGGGGATGGGCGAGACGGACGAGGACCTGGTCGACGTCGTCTTCGCGCTGCGGGAGCTCGACCCCGATTCGGTACCGGTGAACTTCCTGATCCCCTTCGAGGGCACCCCGCTGGCGAAGGAGTGGAACCTGACGCCGCAGCGCTGTCTGCGGATCCTCGCGATGGTGCGGTTCGTCTGCCCCGATGTGGAGGTACGGCTCGCGGGCGGCCGCGAGGTCCATCTGCGGACCCTCCAGCCGCTCGCACTGCACCTGGCCAACTCCATCTTCCTCGGCGACTATCTGACGAGTGAGGGCCAGGCCGGGCGGGCCGACCTCGACATGATCGCGGACGCGGGCTTCGAGGTGGAGGGCGCCGGGACGACCACACTGCCCGCGCACCGGACGGGCGGCGCACCGGACGGTGCGCAGGGCGGGGGACCGGGCTGCGGATCGCACCCGGCCGCCGACGGGACCGCGGGATCCGTCTGCGGTCCGGCCGGGGAGGCCGGTTGCGGCTCCGGCGCCGGTTGCGGTCACGCCACCGGTCCCGGATGCGGTTCCACCGCAACGACCGAAACCAGCAGGGCGACCGGGGCGGCGGGCGGCGGGCCGCGTCCCGATCTGGTGACGGTACGCCGCCGCGGCGCGGGCACCGAGGTGGCGCCCAATGCCTGAGCTGCCGGTACCGGAGCTGCTCGCGCTCGACCGGGCGCACGTCTGGCATCCGTACGCCCCGATGCCCGGCCGTACCGACCCCCTGGTCGTCGCTTCCGCTTCGGGGGTACGGCTGCGGCTCGCCGAACCGGCGCACGGCCGGCACGAACTGATCGACGGCATGTCGTCCTGGTGGTCCGCGCTGCACGGCTACAACCACCCGGTGCTCAACGAGGCCGCGCGCGGCCAGCTGGACCGGATGAGCCATGTGATGTTCGGCGGACTCACCCACGAGCCCGCCGTACGGCTGGCGGCCCGGCTCGTGGAGATCACCCCCGAGCCGCTGCGCCATGTCTTCCTCAGCGATTCGGGCTCCGTCTCCGTCGAGGTCGCGGTGAAGATGTGCCTCCAGTACTGGCGCTCGGCCGGGCGGCCCGCCAAACAGCGGCTGCTGACCTGGCGCGGCGGCTACCACGGCGACACCTGGCAGCCGATGTCGGTGTGCGACCCCGACGGCGGGATGCACCAGCTCTGGTCGGGCGTACTGCCGGAGCAGATATTCGCCGACGCGCCCCCCGCCGGATACGACGCCTACGACGAGACGTACGCCGACCATCTGCGGGACATGGTGGCCCGGCACGCCGACGAGACGGCGGCGGTCATCGTCGAACCGGTGGTGCAGAACGCGGGCGGGATGCGCTTCCACTCGCCCGCCTACCTCCGGGTGCTGCGGGAGGCCTGTGACGAGCACGGGGTACTGCTGGTCTTCGACGAGATCGCCACGGGCTTCGGCCGCACCGGGACGCTCTTCGCGGCCGGTCACGCGGGCGTATCGCCCGATGTGATGTGCCTGGGCAAGGCGCTCACCGGCGGCTATCTCTCCATGGCCGCGACGCTGTGCACCCCGGAGGTCGCCGAGGGGATCTCGCGCGGCGAGTTCCCCGTACTGGCGCACGGGCCCACGTTCATGGCCAATCCCCTGGCCGCCTCGGTCGCGCACGCGTCGATCGGCCTGCTGCTGGACCAGGACTGGGCGTTCGAGGTCAAGCGCATCGAGACCGGTCTGCGGGAGGGCCTGGCGCCGGCCGTGGAGCTGCCGGGGGTCACCGGCGTCCGGGTGCTCGGCGCGATCGGGGTCGTCCAGCTCGACCATCCGGTGGACATGGCGGCCGCCACGGCCGCGGCGGTCCGCGCGGGTGTGTGGCTGCGGCCGTTCCGGGACCTGGTGTACGTGATGCCGCCGTTCGTGACGGGCGACGAGGATCTGGGCACGTTGTGCGATGCGGTCCTCGCGGCCGCCGCCGCGGGATGAGGCGGGCATGGGCAGGGAGAACGGTATGACGCCGGGAGTGGTGATCGTCTCCGGGACGGGCACCGAGATCGGGAAGACCGTGGTCACGGCCGCGGTCGCCGCGCTGGCCCGGGCCCGGGGAGTGGGCGTCGCGGTGGTGAAGCCCGCGCAGACCGGTGTCGGACCGGACGAGCCGGGCGATGTCGGCGAGGTGGCGCGGCTTGCGGGCCCGGTGCACGGGGTCGAACTGGCGCGCTATCCGGAGCCGCTGGCGCCGGCGACGGCGGCCCGGCGCGCCGGGGCCCCGGCCGTACGGCCCCGGGACGCGGCCGACGCGGTGGCGAAGGCCGCCGTGGAACACGGCCTGGTGCTGGTGGAGGGTGCGGGCGGGCTGCTCGTCAGGTTCGACGACGACGGGGGCACGCTCGCGGACACGGCCGCCCTGCTGGACGCCCCGGTGCTGCTCGTCGCGCCTGCCGGGCTCGGCACCCTCAACGGGGTGGCGCTGACGGCCGAGGTGCTGCGCGCCCGCGGTGTCGGCCTGCTCGGTGTGGTCGTCGGCAGCTGGCCCGGGTGCCCGGATCTGGCGGCCCGCTGCAATCTGACGGACCTGCCTGCGGTCGCGGGCGCACCGCTGCTCGGCGCGGTTCCCGAGGGCGCGGGCGGTCTGTCCCCCGCGGTCTTCCGGCGGCGGGCGGCGGACTGGCTGGCGCCGGAGCTGGGCGGGCGCTGGGACGCGGCGGCCTTCACCGCTGCCGCGGGGTGACGCAGGTTCGGCAGGAGTGCCCGAGTTGTACGGTCCGGGGCGGGCGCCGCCACGGCGCGCGTCCCCCGGGGCGCAACCCGGTGCGTCCCCTTGCGTCCCGCGAACCCCGATCCGTCCCCCGCACCGCGATCCGTCCGTGGACAACAGGGTCCGTGGACAACAGGGTCCGTCCGGGGCCGCAAGGGGGACAATGGGCGTGACGCACCCCGCCGGAGGAGGTCCGCGATGCCCCTGCGCAGAACGACAGCTCCGCCCCGGGACGCCGGCGTCGATCATCCGCTCTTCTCCCGTTTCTACGTCCGCTTCGCCGGCCGTCTCGACACCCGCGCCGGTGTCGCGGCCCATCGGCGGGAGCTGCTGGACGGGCTCTCCGGCCGGGTCGTCGAGATCGGCGCGGGCAACGGTCTGAACTTCGCGCACTATCCGCGGGCCGTATCGGAGGTCGTGGCGATCGAACCGGAACGCACCCTGCGGGCCGCGGCGCTGGAGGCCGCGCGGCGGGCCGGGGTGCCGGTCGACGTGGTCCCGGGCACGGCGGAGGCGCTGCCGGTGAAGTCGGAGGCGTTCGACGCCGCGGTGGTGTCCCTGGTGCTCTGCTCCGTACGGGATGTGCCACGGGCCCTCGCGGAGCTGCGGCGGGTGCTGCGGCCCGGGGGCGAGCTGCGGTTCTTCGAGCACGGGCGGGCCGGAACCGCGGGGCGGTTGCGGGTGCAGCGGGCGCTGGACGCGACGGTGTGGCCCCGGCTGTTCGGGAACTGCCACACGGCCCGCGATCCGCTCGCGGAGCTGTCGGCCGCCGGGTTCGAGCTCGGCGCGTACCGCCGGCTGACGGTCCCCGACGGCGGTCCCACCCTCCCGACGTCGCCGTGTGTCCTGGGCGTGGCCCGCCGTCCGTTCCCGCCCCCGGAGGACCCTCCGGAGGACCGTCCGGAGGGCGCACCGCCCGGCGGCTCGGTGCCGCAGCCCTGAGGGCCCTCGCGGCGCGGAAAAGGCCTGGCCTCCGCCGGTCCGCCGTGCTTGGGTCGAACCATGAGCGACCTGCGCATACACACCCGTACCGCCCGTGCCGACGAGGCCGGGGCCGTCCTCTCCTTCTGGAAGGAGGCGGCGGAGGGAACCAGCATCACCGACGACACCGACGGTGTCGTCGCGCTGATCACGCGCGACCCCGATGCGCTGATCCTCGCCGAGACGGAGGACGGCACGCTGGTGGGTTCGGTGATCGCCGGGTACGACGGCTGGCGCTGCTCCCTCTACCGGCTCGCGGTGCTGCCCGCGTACCGCAGGCGGGGAATCGCATCGGTGCTGCTCACGGCCGCCGAGCGGCGGTTCGACGCCGTCGGCGGGCGGCGCGGGGACGCCATGGTGCTGGAGAGCAACGAGCCCGCCCACCGGGCGTGGGCGGCCGCCGGATACCACCGCGAGGACCACTGGCGGCGCTGGGTGAAGCCGCTCGACCGGCAGCGGAGCACCGTCTGAGCGCAGCGCCGACTGTCGTACGGCCCCGGGGGTTCCGCCCCCGGGGCCGTTTCCGTCCCGTCACCCTGCCGCGGGCGGTCACTCTCGGGGGCGACGGGTACGAGGCGCCCGGCGCACCCCCGGCCGTGCGGGGGCGCCCTCCCCGGGCCGGGGGACCCCCGGTCCCCCGAGCGGACGGAAGCGCCGGGATGACACGTTGGTTATGGTTTCGGTGCCGCTTCTCCCGCGGCGCCCGGTCCGCCCCCTCCTCCGGCCCCTGCACAGGGGCACCGAGGGCCCCCGTAGAGGACTTTGCCGATCCTTTACGATGGGGGGACCCATCTGTCGTCACCGAGGAAAGGTGTGAGCGTCCGTCCATGGACGAGCCTCCCAGTAGCAGACATCAATTCCGCCTCCCGCCCCGATCGCGCCGTGGGACGGAGGTGGCCCGATGACCGAGGTGCTCCTCCTCTTCGTGGCGCTTCTGCTCTCCCTCGCGTGCGGTGTCTTCGTCGCGGCGGAGTTCTCTCTGACCACCGTCGAGCGCGCCGATCTCGAAGCGGCCGCGGCCCGTGGTGAGCGCGGGGCCGCCAGTGCCCTGAAGGCCGTCCGCGGCCTCACCTTCCAGCTCTCCGGCGCCCAGCTCGGCATCACCGTCACGAACCTGATCGTCGGCATGCTCTCCGAGCCGTCGATCGCCAAGCTGATCCGCGGCCCGATGGAGGATCTGGGCCTGTCGCCGACGGCCGCGTCCTCCGTGGCGCTCGTCCTCGGTACGGCCATGTCCACGGTCGTCCTGATGGTCGTGGGCGAGCTGGTCCCCAAGAACTGGGCGATTTCTTCGCCGCTCGCGGTGGCCAAGGTCGCGGCGCCCCTGCAGCGGCTGTTCACCGCCGCCTTCAAGCCGCTGATCAGCCATCTCAACAACACCGCCAACCGCATCCTGCGCCGGCTCGGCATGGAGCCGACCGAGGAGCTGGCCTCCGCGCGCAGCCCGCAGGAGCTGGTCGCGCTCGCCCGCCATTCGGCGAAGGAGGGCGCGCTGGAGGCCGATACGGCGGAGCTGTTCGTACGGACCCTGAATCTGGCCGAGCTGACCGCGGAGAACGTGATGACCCCACGGGTCCAGGTCACCGCGCTGGAGGTCCAGGCGACCGCCGAGGACGTGGCCAACGCCACCCGGGCGACCGGACTGTCCCGCTTCCCGGTCTACCGGGGCAATCTGGACACGGTCGTCGGTATCGCGCATATCAAGGACGTTCTGGCGATCCCGGCCGCCGAGCGGCCGCGCACCGGCGTCTCCGAGGTGCTGCGCGAACCCCTGCTGGTCCCCGAGACGCTGACCGTGGACCGGCTCCTGGACCGGCTCGGCGGCCGCTCCACGATGGCTGTGGTCATCGACGAGTACGGCGGCACGGCCGGTGTGGCGACGTTGGAGGACATCGTCGAGGAAGTCGTCGGCGAGGTGCGCGACGAGCACGATCCGCAGGAGACCCCCGACCTGGCCGCCGCCGGGCTCGACGCCGACGGCCGGGCCCTGTGGTCGGCGGACGGCGCCGCCCGCACCGACCAGCTCGAACGGGTCGGCCTGAAGGTGCCGGACGGTCCCTACGAGACGCTGGCCGGTCTGATCGCCACCGAGCTGGGCCGGATCCCGGTCGAGGGCGACCGGATGGACATCCGGGGCTGGCGTCTCGACGTGGTCGACGCGTCGGGCCGGCGGGCCGCGCGGGTCCTGCTGCACGCGCCGCTGCCGTCGGAGACCGAGGAGGCCGAAGGTTTCCCGGACCGGTCCGGAACGGCGGAGAAGACCGCGAAGTCCGGGAAGGCAGGCGATACCGGAACGGACAGCGGTTCGCGCCGTGACGCCGGGGAGGCCGGACGATGACCGCCATCCAGTTGCTCATCGGTCTGGCGACCCTGGTCGTCAACGCCTTCTTCGTGGGTGCCGAGTTCGCCATGATCTCGGTGCGCCGCAGCCAGATCGAACCCGAGGCGGAGGCGGGCAACCGCCGCGCCAAGAGCGTCCTGTGGGGACTGGAGCACGTGTCGGCGCTGCTGGCCACGGCCCAGCTCGGCATCACGCTCTGCACCCTGGTCCTCGGTATCGTCGCCGAGCCCGCGATCGAACACCTGCTGTCGCCGGTCCTCCACTCGATGGGCGTGCCGGAGGGTCTGATCCACCCGATCTCGTTCGTGATCGCCCTGTCGCTCGCAACGTATCTGCACATGCTCCTCGGCGAGATGGTGCCGAAGAACATCGCCCTGGCGGAACCGACCCGCAGCGCGCTGATCCTCGGCCCGCCGCTGGTCGCGGTGGCCCGGGCGCTGCGTCCGGTGATCTTCACGATCAACGCCTTCGCCAACACCCTGCTGCGGCTGCTGAAGGTGGAGACGAAGGACGAGGTCGCGGCAACCTTCTCGGACGACGAGCTGGCCCGTATGGTCAACGACTCCGGCGATGCCGGACTGCTCGACGACCGGGCCGCCGAGCGGCTGCGGGACGCCCTGGAGCTGGGCCGGCGCCCGGTCCGGGACGTGGTGATGCCCGCGGAGCGGGTCGTGTACGCACAGGCCGGGACGACTCCGGAGCAGCTGGAGCTGCTGTCGGCGCAGTCCGGGTACTCCCGCTTCCCGGTGATCGACGCGGGCCGCAGCATCCTCGGCTACCTCCATGTCAAGGACGCCCTGGACGCGGTGCCGCGCGATGTGCCGTTCCCGGCGACGGCCATGCGGCCGATCGCCCGGGTCCGGGCGGCGACGCCGCTGGACGACGTGCTGACGGCGATGCAGCGCAGCGGTACGCATCTGGCCGCCGTGCAGAACGAGGACGGTGCCCCGGAGGGCCTGGTCACCATGGAGGACGTGCTGCGCGAGCTGGTGGGCCGCACGGACTGACACCGGCCCCGGGACCCGTTCCCGGACCGTCGGGCGAGCGGCCCGTCCCGTACTCCCTCCGGAGTCACGGGGCGGGCCGCCGCCGTACGCGCGCCCGGCCCCTACCGGAGGGTAGGATCTTGCGGCCATGGAGACGAATGCCGACTGCAGGAGCCTGGTCGCGGTGGGCGACTCCTTCACCGAAGGCATGTCGGACCTGCTGCCCGACGGGTCGTACCGCGGCTGGGCCGATCTGCTGGCCGCCCGGCTCGCCGCCCGCTCCCCCGGTTTCCGGTACGCCAATCTCGCGGTGCGCGGCAAACTCCTGGGCCAGATCGTCCAGGAGCAGGTCGGCCCCGCCGCGGCGATGCGCGCCGACCTGGTGACCTTCGTCGGCGGCCTCAACGACGTGCTGCGCCCCCGGATCGACATGGGCCGGGTCCATGCCCTGCTGGAGGAGGCGGTGGAGACGCTGGCCCCCTCCTGCCGGCAGCTGGTCCTGATGCACAGCCCCGGCCGGTACGGGCCGCTGCTGGACGCGGGCCGTCCGCGGATGGAGGAGCTGTACGCCCATCTGGACGCGCTGGCCGCCCGCCACGGCGCGCTCGTGGTGGATCTGTACGGCACCCCGGTGCTCGGGGACCCCCGGCTGTGGGACGCCGACCGGCTGCATCTGACGTCCGAGGGCCACCGGAGGGTCGCCGAGGCGGTCTGGCAGGTCCTCGGGCTGCCCGCGGAGGACGACTGGCAGGCACCGCTGCCGACCGCGGACCCGGCCCGGTGGGGCGCCCGGCGGGCGGCGGACCTGCGCTTCGCCCGGCGCCATCTCGCCCCGTGGATCGGCCGCCGGCTGACCGGCCGCTCCTCCGGCGACGGCCGCCCCGCCAAACGCCCCGAGCTGCTTCCGTACGACCCCGGGAGCGGGACGCCCTGACCCGGACGGCCGGGCGGACCCGGTGCGGGTGCCCGGAACGGCGCGATATGCCCGCCGCATCGCGGACCGCCGCACTGGCCTGCGCGGATCGCCAGTAGAATCCGGCCACGTGACTGCTCTGTCTGCGAAGCCCCGCATCCCCAATGTCCTGGCCGGCCGCTATGCCTCCACCGAACTGGCCGCCCTGTGGTCCCCCGAGCAGAAGGTGAAGCTGGAGCGGCAGCTCTGGCTCGCGGTGCTGCGCGCCCAGCGCGATCTCGGCATCGACGTCCCCGAGTCCGCCGTCGCCGACTACGAGCGGGTCCTCGACCGGGTCGACCTGGGGTCGATCGCCGAACGCGAGCGGGTCACCCGCCACGATGTGAAGGCACGCATCGAGGAGTTCAACGCCCTCGCGGGCCATGAGCAGATCCACAAGGGCATGACCTCCCGGGATCTCACGGAGAACGTGGAGCAGCTCCAGATCCGGCTCTCCCTGGAGCTGGTGCGGGACCGCACGGTCGCCGTGCTGGCCCGGCTCGGAAAACTGGCCGGGGAGCACGCCGAGCTGGTGATGGCGGGCCGCTCGCACAACGTCGCCGCGCAGGCGACGACGCTCGGGAAGCGGTTCGCGACCGCCGCCGACGAGCTGCTGGTGGCCTTCGGACGGCTGGAGCAGCTGATCGCCCGCTACCCGCTGCGCGGGATCAAGGGCCCGGTCGGCACCGCCCAGGACATGCTGGACCTGCTCGGCGGCGAGGAGGACAAGCTGGCGGAGCTGGAGCAGCGCGTCGCCGGCCATCTGGGCTTCGCCCGGGCGTTCACCTCGGTGGGGCAGGTCTACCCACGCTCCCTGGACTACGACGTGGTCACGGCGCTCGTCCAGATCGCCGCCGGGCCGTCGTCGCTGGCGAAGACGGTCCGGCTGATGGCCGGGCACGAGCTGGTCACCGAGGGCTTCAAGCCCGGCCAGGTCGGTTCTTCGGCAATGCCGCACAAGATGAACACCCGCTCCTGCGAGCGCGTCAACGGGCTGATGGTCATCCTCCGCGGCTACGCCTCGATGACCGGCGAGCTGGCGGGCGACCAGTGGAACGAGGGCGACGTCTCCTGCTCGGTGGTGCGCCGGGTGGCCCTGCCGGACGCCTTCTTCGCCCTCGACGGCCTGCTGGAGACCTTCCTGACGGTGCTGGACGAGTTCGGCGCCTTCCCGGCCGTGATCGCCCGTGAGCTGGACCGCTATCTGCCGTTCCTGGCCACCACGAAGGTCCTGATGGGTGCGGTACGCGCCGGAGTGGGCCGCGAGGAGGCGCACGAGGTCATCAAGGAGCACGCGGTGGCGTCGGCGCTGGCGATGCGGGAGCGGGGCGCCGAGCGGAACGAGCTGCTGGACCGGCTGGCGGCGGACGAGCGGATTCCACTGGACCGTGCGGCGCTGGACGCGCTGATGGCGGACCGGCTCTCCTTCACGGGTGCGGCGGCCGCGCAGGTGGCCGAGGTGGCCGCCCGGGTCGAGGACGTCGTCAAGCGGTATCCGGACGCCGCCGGGTACGCCCCCGGCGCGATTCTCTGACGTCGCCGGTGTCCGTGCCGCTGCCGTCGCCCGAGGAGCTCCGGGCCGCCCGTGACGGGCTCGTCGACGATGTCGTCGCGCCCGGGCTCTCCGTGCTGTTCTGCGGGATCAACCCGAGTCTGATGTCGGCGGTGACCGGACACCACTTCGCCCGCCCCGGGAACCGGTTCTGGCCGGTGCTCCGGCTGTCGGGTTTCACCCCCCGGCAGCTGGCACCGGCGGAACAGCACCTGCTGCTTGCGTACGGTCTGGGGATCACCAATGTCGTGGCGCGGGCGACGGCCCGCGCCGACGAGGTGGACGCGGCCGAATTCCGCGAGGGCGGACGGCTGCTGCGGGCCAAGGTGGCGCGGCTGCGGCCGCGCTGGCTGGCGGTGGTCGGGATCACCGCGTACCGCACGGCCTTCGCCGAGCCGAAAGCCGTGATCGGCCCGCAGGAGCGGACGTTCGGCGGGACGGGGATCTGGGTGCTGCCCAATCCGAGCGGGCTGAACGCGCACTGGAGCGCGCGGAGCATGGCGGAGGAGTACGGGCGGCTCCGGGCGGCGGCCCTTGCGGAGCCGGGCCGGAGGGAGCCGTGACGGAGCGGCCGGACCGGTCCGCGGCGGGGCGGCCGCTCCGGACCGGGCGCAAGGGCCGTGCGACGGGGACGGCCAACGAGTACCATCCGGCAGACAACACGCCCGGGCTGCACCAGCCGGGGCTGGAAGGACACACGGTGGGGCGGCTGACCGGCGGAGATCCGTCCTTGCTGCGGCGGATCAACTCCGCGGTGGTACTCCACGCGCTCCGGGGCGCGGGTTCGCCCACGCTCACGGACCTGACCCGGGTGACGGGTCTGTCCCGGCCCACGGTCGAGGGCGTGATCGAAGGACTCATCGAGGCGGGCCTGGTCGCCGAGAGCGTGCCCGAGGAGGGCGGTACCAGACGGCAGGGCCGGCCGGCCCGGCGGTTCCGGTTCCGGGTCGAGGCGGGCCATCTGCTCGGTATCGAGATCGGACCGCACCGGGTGGCCGCCCTGGTCTCCGGGCTCGACGGACGGATCATCGGTGCGGCGTCGCGCGATGTGTCGGACACCGCGTCCGCGGACGACCGGCTGGACCGGGTCCGGGTCGTGACCGCCGATGTGCTGCGGCGTACGGGGGTCTCCCGGTCCAATCTGCGGGCCGTCGGGGTGGCCTGCCCCGGGATCGTCGAAACCGACGGAACGGTTCGCCTGGGGGTCGCGCTGCCGGGCTGGACGGGGCTGGCGCTGGGCCAGCGCATCCAGCGCTCGTTCCGCTGCCCGGTCCTGGTGGAGAACGACGCGAACGCGGCGGTCGTCGCCGAGCACTGGAAGGGCGTCGCAAAGGACTGCGACGACGTGGTGTTCGTCCTCGCGGGGCTGAGCCCGGGGGCCGGTTCGCTGATCAACGGACGGCTGCACCGGGGCTTCGGCGGGGCCGCCGGGGAGATCGGAGCACTGCATCTCCTCGGCCGGCAACTGCGGCCGGAGCGGCTGCTGTCGCGGACCGACGAGCCGCTGCACCCGCTGGACGAACAGGCCGTCACCGAGGTGTTCGCGATGGCCAAGAAGGGCGATGCCCGGGCCCAGGCCGCCGTCGACCGCTATGTCCAGCGGCTGGTCCACGATGTGGCGGCGCTGGCGCTGGCGCTCGACCCGGAGCTGGTGGTGATCGGCGGCTGGGCGGCCGGTCTCGACGGGGTACTGGAGCCGCTGCGCAACGAGCTGTCGCGGTACTGCCTGCGCCCGCCGAGGGTCGTGCTCTCGCTGCTGCGGGAGGCCGCGGTGGCCACCGGGGCGCTCCGGATAGCGCTCGACCACGCCGAGGAGGAGCTGTTCGCGGTGGAGGGTACGGCGGCGCGCGACTGAGCGGGGGCCTCCGGTGGACGGGGCCGTACGGGCTCCGCCCGGCGGTGCCGACGACCGCCGGAGGCCCGGTGCGGAGCCGGAAACGGCCGCGGACCGGGCCGCCGGTCTGCCCGGACCCGGTGGGGCGGATCCGGACGGACGGCGGAGCCGGTCCGTGAGAGGTGCTGTTCCGGGAAGGCGGGCCGGGGGTGCCGGTGGGGGGTGGCGGGCCCGGCGCGCTCTTCCCGGAGCGTCAGGAGGCCCTGCGCTCCTCACCGTGGTGGCTGATCCGGACGTCGCCGGAGTCGCCGAAGGTCAGCTTGCAGGTGTCCGCCCGGTAGGTGGCGACGGAGACCGCGACCGTACGCCCCTGGCAGAGGTAGCGGGTCGTGACCACCAGGACCGGCGAGCCGGGCAGCCGGTCCAGCTCCCGGGCGTCGTCGGCACGCGCCGAGCCCAGTTCGACCGCACGGTCCTGACCGTCGAGGTCGAGGCGCTGCAGTTCGCGCAGCACGCAGCGGGCCCGGGCCGCACCGGACGGAGCGTCTATGGCGGTCAGTTCGGGGACGGACGCGGCGGGAACGTAGAGCAGTTCCGCCGCGAGCGGCTGCCCGTGGGTACCGCGCAGCCTGCGCAGGGCGTACGTCTCCTCCCCCGCCGCCGTTCCCAGAGCGCGGGAGACGGCCGGGGGCGGCACCACCTTGTCGCAGTCGAACGCCTGCCAGGCGTCCTGGGCGGCACCGGGGCCGGTGTGCTGGTTGGTGGAGACGTCCACACCGAGCCGCGGCGGGGCGACCGTGGTGCCGACGCCGCGACGGCGCTGGAGCCGTCCTTCGAGTTCGAGTTGTTCGAGGGCCTGGCGGAGCGTGGCCCGGGCCACCCCGAAACGGGCGGCCAGCTCACGTTCGTTGGGCAGGATCTCTCCTACCGCGAAGTCCGAATCGAGGGCTTCGCCGATCACGTTCTTCAGGTGCCAGTACTTAGGCTCCGGCACAGTCTCCAGATGCGTGGTCCCCACCCTGATCCTCCGCGATCGCCGTGTCAGCGGCGGCTATTACGCGCCTTTGTTCGACATTGTTTTTTAAAGGTTCCTGCACTATCCCTGCGACCATAGGGCGGGCCGGAACCTTGGTCAAGACCAATCCTGCCCTGGTTACGCTCTGAAGTCGACCGGTTCCACTGTGCGTTCACGAGCTGTTAGCACCCTGTCGAACTAGATGCGGTCCGGCAGGTACTGGTTTCAGGACAACACCACTGACGTGCGGGAAAGGCCCGTCGGGCCAGCGTGGCGGCGGGGCGGTTTCCGGACGGGGGGCCGCTCGCACGCGTCCGGGGCTTGTCGGAAATGCGGAGGATGTACACCCGGCGGATCGGCCCGCGACAACACCCGCCCGGAGTAAGGCGCAAGGCCGGCCGCCGGAGAAGGCGGCGTCTCGCGCGGCGCCGGGAAATCTCCCGGTGATCTCCGGCGGACCCCGGGCACACGACAGAGGCCGGCCGGGACCCCCGCCACAGGGGTCCCGGCCGGCCTTCGACGGTCCGGGTTGCTTCCCGGTGGACCGCGCCGCGCTCTCGGCGGGTCCACCGGTGGTTTCTCCTAGGCCGTCTGGTCCCCCGAGGGGATGGACGGACGTTCCACGCTGGTGAACGCCCGCCCCGGGGGAGGCTCTTCGCCGTCCGGCGGGTTCCCGGCCCGCGGCCTGCTCAGGGCGACGACTCCGGAGCCGAGGGCGGCGCCCGCGCCCACCAGCACCCCGCCCGCCGCCTGGGCGGCGCCGAAGCTGCCCGCACCGACCAGGGGCGCGGTC
This sequence comes from Streptomyces tsukubensis, assembly GCF_003932715.1. Lineage (NCBI taxonomy): Bacteria > Bacillati > Actinomycetota > Actinomycetes > Kitasatosporales > Streptomycetaceae > Streptomyces > Streptomyces tsukubensis. The sequence continues at coordinate 1,035,918 of NZ_CP020700.1, forward strand.
AGCGCTGCGGCGACCGGGATCATGCCGGTGAACAGGGTGGCGCGTTCGGTCCCGATCCGCTGGACGCCCATGTACCAGGCGACGAACCCGATGACGGTGACCGCCGCGGCCTGCCAGAGCAGGGCGAGGGTCTCGGTCTGGGTCGGGACCCGGACCAGTCCCGCTCCGTCGACGACGGCTCCGATGACCAGCGACTCCACGGCGGCGACGGCACAGATGCACGCGGTGAGGAGCCGGGGGCCGAGGGGCTTCAGGACGGGTGCGGCGAGGACGGCGAACCCCACCTCGCCCGCGAGCGCGGCCACCGACCAGAGGATGCCCGCGGTGTCGGTGCGGCCCCAGCCCTGGACGGTGAAGGCACCGGCCGCGACCAGCAGGGCCCCGTACAGCACCGGCTTGGTGGGGCGGCGGCTGTTCATCAGCGGGACGAGGACGGCGACCACGACCGGCGCACAGCCGACGAACACGCCGGGCACGGCCGGTTCCGCGGTCCGCTCGGCCGCCAGGACCGCGAGGTTGAAGCCCACCATCCCGATGCCCGCGACCAGCCCGATCCGGACCCACTGACGAGCCGTCAGGGTACGGACGGGGGCCAGGGCCGACCGGCCGCCGAGCAGGGGGAGCAGCAGCAGGAAGGCGAGGCCGTACCGGATCGCCTGGCCGCCCGCGTAGGGGTAGTCGCCGAGGACGCTGTTCGCGGTGAAAGAGGCCCCGACCAGGCTGTACGCGAAGGTGACCAGCAGGATGCCCTGGATCGCGGCGGAGCGGTCGGGAGCCGCCGCCGGAGTGGCGCTTTGCTTCATGACGATCACGCTAGGGACGGTCGCGGTCCCCTTGAAGAGCCACTTCCGCGGCGCTGTCGGGGACCACTTTCCCGGCGCGTCCGCGGCCCGCTCCCGGGTAATCCGTTCGGCGGATTCGCCGCGCGACGGGCGTCCCGTATATCTGGAGCACCGCGACAGTTTCGGAGGTCCGGGGATGACAACACCCGTTCCGGCGGCGAGCGTACGGCTCGTACGACCCCAGGACATGCTGGTGGTCGACTTCGACTTCCACAACCTCCGGCCCGACCCCGGCGCGGACCCCCCGCAGTTGCGCCGGATCGACCCGGCGCGGCCCTGTGTGGTGGTCGTGCGGTTCGAGACGCAGCACGTCACCGAGCAGACGGTGTACGAGAACGAGCCGGACCGGCCCGTTCCGGGGGCGATCGCGGCGCGGGCGGTGGGGCCGAGCCGGATCGCCTTCACCGTCCCGGAGACGGTGAAGACCATCCCGTACAGCGAATCGGGTCTGCTGCGGTGGTGGCAGTGGGTCATGCGGGTGGTGCCGGGCGCCGGGCGGCCGGGGGACCTGGACACGGATCTGCTGGTGGTGGACTGGCTGCATCTGACGCCGGAGCAGTTCGCGACCTGGGACCACGCCGAGAGCCCGGTCGAGCACGACGGCCGCACCGAGCTGTGGCACACGCGGCTGGCGGCGCGCGGGCCCCGGGGCCGTCCGGATCCGCAGCAGGTGCCCACCGTGCGGGTGGTCGCCGCCGACGAGCCGGCGGACCCGGCGGAGGCGAGGCTGTTCGGCGCGCTGAACCCGGAGGGGTTCGACTACCGCCAGCTCGTCACCCTGACGAATCCGCCCGAACCGGACGCCGCCCCGGTGGACGCGGCGCTGCTGGCGCTGAGCGCAGCGGGGGCCACCCTCGACCTGGACGGCCGCTGGGAGCCGAGCACCACACCGGGGCTGAACCTCAAGCACTGGGAGCACCACGCCTGGCAGGGCCGGGACAACAAGGTGATCCTGGAGCAGTACGGCTTCCTGGTCCCGTTCGGCCACCGGGCCCTGCTCTTCACCGAGACCAAGCGGACGTTCGACGGGACGACCGGGGTCGCCTATCTCGAACAGCGACGGTTCGTGCGGATCACCGAGCCGGTCAAGGAGTATCCGGGGTCGTACGGACTGCCGTTCGGGGGCCGCTCGCTGCCGTTCACCCGGATCGCGGTCGACGGGCCGGTGCCGCCCGTACTGCCGCGGACACCGGATCCGCTCCTCCCGGACCGTCCGGAGACCGGCTTCTGGATCCAGTCCCTGGACACCGGCGCCGATGTGGCGTTCGTGCTGCGGGGCACCGATCAGGCCGGCCGGGAGATCCGTTTCACGGCCCCCCTGGGCTTTGTGCTGCACGATGTGGCGATCCGGTCCCCGGAGCCCGGTACGGTTCTGCGCGAGCTGATCGACGCCTACGGCGGTTTCGACAGGATCACCGGCGACGCCCCGGACCCCCGCCGGTCGGTGGAGCTCGCCGGACAGGAGCTGGGCTTTACCGCCGAGACGGATCCGGGCACCGCGACCCACCCCGCCCAGCGGCTCTTCTGGGGCCTCCAGGGCCCGCCGGGGCCGCTCGACCCCCGTGCCGACAGCCCGCTGTTCTTCCCCGGCATGCTGGCGGCGGAGGCCCGGCTGCCGACCGTGGACACCTTCTACGGCCCGGGGGCCGCACTCGTCCTCGGCTACGACGAGAAGTATCTGCGGGACGGGTTCACCGGAAATCCGGGCGAGGTCTATATGCGGGTCCGGGACTCGGTGGCGTCCCTCGCCTCCGGCGCGGACGAGCCGGTGGAACGGCTCGTCGTCAACAGCAGCAGCACCGGTGGCTTCGTGACCCCGAACTTCGAGATCGGCGGTTTGTCGCGGGCGCTCGGCGCGGTGGGCGGGAAAATCGAGTCGGTCGACCGGCTGCGGGACGAGGGGACGATCGCGGGGAAGGCCTACTTCGATCTCAAGAACCAGCTGAACCAGGCCGTGCTGTTCGGGGCCACATTCCTGGCGAACGTCCTGCCGGACAACGCGGCGGGGACCGAATTCTCCCCGAAGATCAAGAAACAGACCACATACCCGAAAAGGCCCAAGGACGATCTCCCCGACACCACAAAACTTCCCGACGGCCACCTGATGAGCATCGAATACAGCACACCGCTGGTGGACTTCGGACCGTTCCGGGCCGTGGTCGGGAACAACCGGGCCAAACTCGACCTGAAGATCGTCAACAAGGTCAACTACGCCGCGGGCAGCAACACCAACACCGTCTCGGGGAAGATCTCGCTCTTCGAGCTCAGGCTGGTGGACCCGGCGTTCCAGTTCATCGGCGTGGTCTTCAAGGAGTTCGAGTTCAGCTTCGACCACGACGGCGGGCCGTCCTTCAAACCGAACGTCGACGCGGTCCGGTTCTACGGCCCGCTCGCCTTCGTCGGCGCGTTCCAGGACTACATCTCCGACGCCTTCAAGGACGTCAGCGTCTTCGGCCTCAGACTGAAGACCTATCTGGAGATCACCTATACCGAGGTGCGGGTCGGTGTCACCTTCGGACTGCCGGACATGGATATGGGGCCGTTGCTCCGGATCACCAACTGCTTCCTGACCGCGGGGATCATCGTCCCCTTCCAGCGGAAGCCGGTCCGGGCCGCCTTCGGGTTCGCCCGGGAGGACGAGAAGTTCAATGTCACCGTCTACGGATTCGGCGGCGGCGGCTTCCTCACGATCGAAATCAGTGAGAAGCGTCTGGAGAAGATCGAAGGCGCCCTTGAGGCCACCTACACCCTCGCCTTCGACTTCGCGCAGATCGCGTCCGGTCTCGCCCGGATCGCCATCGGCGTCTACTTCAAACTGGAGCGGGCGGACGAGGACGACCCGGACGCCAAGGACGAGGTCGTGCTCCGCGGCTATGTCCGGGCCACCGGCCGGCTGAGCGTTCTCGGACTGATCAGCATCACGGCCGAGTTCTACGCCGATCTGCAGTACCGGCAGCTGGGCCGGGAGAGCGCGGTGACCGCGCACGCCCGGCTCACCGTCTCCATCGACATCCTCTTCTTCCATGTGTCCGTCGCCCTGGAGTTCTTCTACAACCTCCACGGCAGCATTTCCGACGAATCGCTCACCGGGGCGCCCGGCGCCCGGCGGGCCCTCGCGGCCGACGACGAGCCCACGGGGTTCGGCGATCTCATGTCCCGCGAGGACTGGGAGCAGTACTGCGACGCGTTCGCCGCCTGACCCCACTGACCCCACTGACTCCTCCCCGGCCTCCTCCCCGGCCCCGCACCTTCCGTCCGCCGTTCCGCCGCTCCATCCGAGGAGACGACCCCCACCATGGCAGCCTCACGCATCGTCTGGACCCCGGTACCGGCCGGACGCGAAGGCGGCCGGCTCAAGCTGTCCGTCCTCGTCTCACCCCGGCTCGCAGGGCCGGCGCCGACGCTCGCCGGCCATCCCGAGTGGCTGGACTGGCCCGCCCAGCGGCCCCGCTACTCCCTGGTCTTCGGGTCCGGGCCCGCGGTGGCGGCCGAGGTCACCGGCAGCGCGCCCCGGTCCGACCTCTGGCGGCAGCTCTTCCCCGACACCACCCCCGTCGTCCCCAAGGCCGCCGCCCTGGCGGCGGCCACGGTCCCGCCCATCCGCTCCTGGCCGCCCGTCAGCGCCCGCGACCTGGCCCGCTCCGAGCACGCCGCCGCCACGGCCTTCCAGGCCACCGCACCCCTGAGCGTCAACGGAATGGCCTCCCGCGGACCGGGGCTGGCCGAAGGGGCACGGAACGGGGGCGGCCGCCGGGACCTGGTCACGGACATCCCCATCCCCCCGGCCCGGCTCGCCCGCGCCCGTACCCTCATCGCCGAGGCACTGGCCAGGGACGGCTACTTCCTGGGCGGCCCGCTGGAGGATCCGGATTCACCGTTCGAGCCGTTCGGCGCCGCGCAGATCGACTTCCTGCTCGCCCGGCAGTTCCACGAACGCCGGGCGGCGGACAATCCGTCCCCGGGCGGAGGCTCCCTGGCGGCGCACATCACCCGGATCGCCGACGGCGACCCCGTCGACTTCCACGCCGCGCTCGGCGCCCTGGCCCAGTATCCGGCGCTCCAGCGGGCGCTGGGGCTGGTCGTGGACCTCGTCGTGGACGCCTCGGCGCCCGGGGTGCCGACCGCCGGGGATCCGGTGGCGATCGCCCTGCTGGTGGAGTGGCCGCCGCTGGCGCCCGGCGGACCGTACGAAGCGGTGCTGCCCGCGGTGAACGCGACCCTGACCGCCGCCGGCTTCGCCGCCGAGCCCACCGGAACCCTGGTCAGGGGCGGGCTGCTGCGGCTGGACTCCGACCGGTTCGAGGTCGTGGAGGTCGACGCCGACGGCACGGCGGACGCCCTGTCCGGCTTCGGCCAGAAGCTCCTCGACCGCAACGAGGGCTTCTCCGGCGCACCGGCCGTACCACCGGACGCCGCCCTTCCGATCGCCGTACAGCCCGGGCGGGAACCGGCTCCGCTGCCCAGCCACCGCGCCGACAGCATCGGCGTGGTGCAGCGCGGCCGGGCCAAGGACCTGCACTCCCGGCTGGTCCGGGCCACCGGCCGGGCCGCGGCACCGGCCTCCCTGCTCGCCGACGAGCCGTTCGGCGCCGAGGAGCTGGAGTACGGCATCAGGGTCGACGTCTGGGACGACACCACCGGGCGCTGGCAGTCCCTGTGCCGCCGCTCCGGCACGTACGACTGCGGCGAACTGCGCTTCGAGGCCCGCGACGAGGGCACCGTCCATCTCGCGCACACCACGGCGCCCGACGGTGACCCCACGATCTACCTGCACGAATCGGTTTTCGCCTGGGACGGCTACAGCCTGGCCGCGAGCCGCCCCGGCAGCATCACCCGGACCGTCGACGGGCAGGAGGTGACCACGGGACCGGACACCGATCCCACCGGGCCGGTACGGCTGCGCACCTCCTTCCGCGCCCTGGGCCTGCCCAAGCTCCGCTACGGCCGCGGCTACCGCTTCCGGGCCCGGATCGTCGACGTCACCGGCAACGGCCTCGGCCCGAACGATCCCCCGCCGGACGACTTCACCGCGGCCACCCCGCTCGTCCGCCATCTCCGCTTCGAACCCGTCGGCTCACCCGAACTGCTGCCCGCCGCGGCCCGTACCCAGGGCGAATCCCTGGGCCTGCTGGTGATCCGGGGCAACTACGACGCCCCCGCCACCGGCGTCTGCGAACGGTGGATCGTGCCCCGGCGGATCAGCCCGGCCACGGCGGAGCGGCACGGCCTGTACGACGTCGTGCCCACCCCCGTGAACCCCGGCGGACTGGACCGGTTCGCCTATGCGGAGATCGTCCGCCGCGATACGGCCGGTTTCTCCGGGGGCGGCGAGGATCCCGGCGGCTGGGGCGCGATGCCGTACTTCGACCGTCCGCTGCTTGAGGTGCCCTATCTGCCGGACGTCCTCGCCCGGGGCGCCGCCTTCCGCGGGCTGCCCGGGCTGCCGCCGGACGAGGTCTTCCCGGTCCCCTTCGACGACCGGTTGTCCTGGCCGCGCCGGGCCCCTTTCACGCTCCGGCTGGAGAACGGCACCGGCGCCCCCGCATACGACACGGTCCGGCGGATCCTGACGGTCCGGCTGCCACCGGGGCGGAGCGCCGACGTCGTCTGCTCCTCCCGGATCGACGAGGGCGACCTCGACGTCCTGGGCATCTGGCAGTGGTTCGCCGACAGCGGGCTGACCCCGCCGCCGGGCACCACCGTGGACGATCTGCGCAGGCTGGCCGCGCAGGGGCAGCTCTGGCAGCTCACGCCCACCCGGCCGGTGAAGCTGATCCACGCCGTCCGGCAGCCCGTCTCCCCCGCGGTGTTCGGCAAACCGATCGCCGTGCGGGTCCCGGGCGACACCTCCGCCCGGATCGTGGACGTCCTCGGCTTCGACCGGGCGAGCACCGCCAAGGTCGACATCCGGGCCGAGTGGACGGAACCGGGCGACGCGCCCGCCGACCCCGCGCCCGTCGTCCGCTCCGGCCGCGCCCACATCACCACTCTGGCCACCGCTCCCGACGACCCCGACGGCGACCGGCTCCGGCTGGACGCCCGGCACGAGTTCCACGACACCCGGCACCGTACGGTCACCTACACCGCGGTGGCCGCGACGCGCTTCGGTGACTTCTTCACCGAGACCACGCGGGCCGTGCTGACCGGGACGGATCCGGTGGTCATCGCCCCCGGAGGCATCGCCTCCGGCACGCTGACGGTGCTCGACCCGGCCGACGGGCAGGTCTACGGCGAACAGGAGTACGTCACCGACCTGACCGCCGGGTCGATCCGCCGCTCCGGCCCCGGCTCGACGATCCCCGACGGCGGCACCGTCGAGGCGGGCTTCGTGACCGGTCCGGTGACCCGGGTGAACACCGAGGCGCAGCGGCCCGTCGTGGTCGACGTCCGGTCGTCGGCCCGGCCGAGCGCGCCCGACGTGGCCTATCTCGTCCCCACCTTCGGCTGGGAGCGGGCCAGCGGCGGAGCGGACATCACCAGCACCCGGCGCGGCAACGGGATCCGGGTCTATCTGCGGCGGCCCTGGTACTCCTCCGGCGAGAGCGAGGAGCTCGGCGTCGTCCTCGCCGCGGACGGGGCCCCGCCGGCCGCCCTGCGCCCCTGGGTCACCCTCCGCGGCCGGGATCCGCTGTTCGCCTCCGCACCGACGACGGCCGCGCCGGGTCCCGCCGAGTTCCCGCGGGCCACCCGGACCGCGACCCGGCTGGTCCTCGCCGAATCGGAGACCGTACCGGAACTGCCCGAGGTCACCGTGGCCGCGCACGCCGTCGGATACGACGAGGGGCGGCGGCTGTGGTACTGCGACCTCACCATGCCGCCGGATCCCGCCTACCGCCCCTTCCTGCGGTTCGCGTTCGCCCGCTACCAGCGGCACTCACTGTCCGGTCTTGAGCTCTCCCCGGTCGTGCTGGCGCAGTTCGCGCAGCTCAATCCGGACCGGACGCTGTCGGTTGCACTCGGCGCCGACGACCCGGCGCGGGCGACCGTCACCGTGTCCGGTCCGACGTACGCCGGTGACCCGGCGCGCGGCGCCCGGCTGACGCTACTGCTCCAGACCGCGGCGCCCGGACGGTCGGGCGCCCTCGGCTGGCGTACCGAGGCCGAATCGCCGCTGCCTCCGGTACCGGGCAGCGGCGGCGGGGAGTGGAGCGCCACCGTGACCCTGCCCGCGCCGCCCGGCAGTACGCCCGTGCGCCTGCTGGTCGAGGAGCGGGAGGTGCTGCCGACGGCCGGGAGCCGTCTGGTGTACGCCGACGCCGTCGAGATCTGAGACCCGCAGGGACCCCCTGGCCGTACCACCCGAAGGACAGAGATGACCACCTCCAGCGTGACCTCCGCCGCGCTGCCTCCCGGCGGCTTCGGCAACGGTATCTTCCGGGCGTACGTCAACGGCCGCGAGCGGCCGGGCGCCGGTGAGTTCACGGTGCTGACCGGTGAGGAGAACCCGGCGGGACCGGGCCGGGACGTCCTGTACGGCCGGGGCATCCCGGGCACCAGTTTTCTGCGGGTCGCGGATCTGGGCACCGGACGGGTCTATGTCCAGGGCCAGTTGCTCACGCACTCCGACGAGGTGTCGCTCGACGCCTCGGTGCAGTCGGTGCGGGTGAGCGGGGCCGAGTCCGTGACGCGATGGTCGGTGAGCGACTCCTTCGATCTGGAGCAGCGGGTCACGGTCAGCGGGACGACGGCCGCGGACTCCCGGGTCACCGTCACCACCCGGATCACGGACGTCCGTACCGAGCGGCACCGCTTCCGCATCGAATACCTCTGGGACACCGCGGTCGCCGGGGACGACGGTCCGGTGGTCCAGTCCGGCGCCGCCGGGGCGTCGTTCCGGCCCTTCGACCCGGTCCACTCGACGGAGCAGACCTTCGACCGGAGTACGGGCGAGCTGGCCGTCGCCGACCAGTACGCCAACCCCGGATCCCCGACCTTCGCGGTCGCGGTCTCGGGGACCGGCACGGCCGGTGCGGTGCCCGACCGAGTGCAGTACGTCTGTCTGGCGGAGGCGGTCTTCGCCCCGATCGGGGGGTACGTCACCGATCCGGCGCGGGACATCAGCAGTCCCGCTTCGGACTGCCGCCCGCCGGCCGGCGGGCCGGACTCCGGTCTGCTGCTGCTCTGGTCGCGGGATGCGGCACAGGACGATGCCACCGTCGCGGCGGTGCTGCGGATGAGCCCGGCGAACCCGTACGCCAGCACGCTGCGGGCGGGCCCGGTCTCGCTGGGCACGGCGACCGCCACCCTGACCGATACCGCCACCGGACGTCCGGTGCCCGGCCGTACCGTGGTCTTCACCTCGGGCGGACGGGTCCGGTGCCGGGTGGTCACGGACGGCGCCGGGCGGGCGACGTGCGACAGTCTGCTCGGGGGGCTGCTGGGGTACGACGTGGACTTCGCGGGGGACGCGATCTGGGCGGCGGCGCATGGTCACGGAGGGCTGCCCGGAGGCGCTGAGGAGGAGGTTGTCGGGGAAGGGTCCTAGGGCGGGTGGGGCGGTAGGGGTTCGGCGGGCGGGTGGGGCGCGGGGCGGCATACTCGTCGGAAGCCGACCGTACGGAACGAAAGCGGGGGACAGCAGCCTCATGGCCCCGAACGAGACCGGCGCGGAGCGCCCGGGACACCCCGGCGGAGAACGGGGTCCGGAGCCCGGTGCGACCCCTTCGCCGGGCGGTGGATTCGCCTGGGAGCTGCTGCTTCCGGCGGCCGCCGCGCCCGCCCGGCGGCGCGGGCGCACCCTGCAGTCGGCGCTCCGGGACGCCGTGCGGTCGGGTCGGCTCGCCCCCGGCACGCGGCTGCCCTCCAGCCGGGAACTCGCCGCCGACCTGGGCGTTTCACGGGGGCTGATCACCGAGGCGTACGAGCAGTTGACGGCCGAGGGCTATCTCCGCAGCGGCCGCGGTTCGGGCACCTGGGTGGGGGAAGCGGTGCGTCCGGGCGGTTCGCCGGCCCCCGGGCCCGTACCGGAACGGCCGTCGCCGGTGGTGGACTTCCGGCCGGGCAAACCGGATCTTTCGCTGTTTCCGCGGGCGGCGTGGGCTGCGGCGCAGCGGACCGTCCTCGGCTCGCTGCCGCACCGCGCGCTGAGCTACCCGGACCCGCGGGGGCTGCCGGGGCTGCGGTCCGCGCTGGCGGCGCTGCTGACCCGGCGGCGTGGGGTGGTCGCGGACCCGGACCGGCTGGTGGTGTGCTCGGGCGTCACTCAGGCCACGACCCTGCTGGGACTGGTCCTGCACGGGCACGGGGAGCGGAGCGTCGGGGTGGAGGATCCCGGGAGCCCGGTGCACGGTCCGGTGTTCGACGCCTGCGGGCTGCGGATGACGGCGCTGCCGCTGGACGGCGAGGGGCTGGCGATGGAGCCGCTGCGGCGCAGTGGCGTACGGACGGTGATGACCACGCCATCGCACCAGTTCCCCACCGGGATCGCCTATTCGGCGCGGCGCAGGACGGAGCTGCTCGACTGGGCGCGGTCGGTGTCCGGGCTGGTCGTGGAGGACGACTACGACGGTGACTTCCGCTACGACCGGGCGCCGGTGGGCGCGCTCCAGGGGCTGGACCCGGACCGGGTGGCCTATACCGGGTCGGTCAGCAAATCGCTGGCGCCGGGGCTGCGGATGGGCTGGCTGCTGGTGCCGGGGCAGTTGGTCGACGAGGTGGTGGAGCGGAAGCGGACGATCGACCTCGGCAATCCCGCGCTGGATCAGGCGGTGATGGCGCATTTCGTGGAGCGCGGTGACTACGACCGGCAGTTGCGGCGCTGTCAGCGTGCTTACCGGGAGCGGCGGGATGTGCTGGTGGGCGCGCTGGCCGAGCACTTCCCGGGCACCGAGGTGAGGGGGATCGCGGCGGGGCTGCACATCATTGCGCGGCTGCCGCGGCGGTACGGGCCGGAGGGCCGGTTCGTGGCGGCGGCGCGGGAGGCGGGGGTGGCCCTGCGGACGCTGGCGGAGCACGAGATGTCGGCGGCGGGGCCGGATCCGGCGGAGGGGGTACGGCTGGTGCTGGGGTATGCGCATCTGGCGCCGTCGGAGATCGTGCGGGGGGTCGCGCTGCTGGCGGCGGGTGTGCCGGGGCGGTAGTGCGCGCGTCGGTGCGGGAGTGCCGGGGTGCCGGGGTGCCGGGGTGCGCGCCCGGCGGGGGCGCACCTGCGGGCAATCGGTCCGCGGATCTGGCGAGTTGTCGCCACCAAGACCCGGCCGACTGAGTAACGTCGCAGGTGGGAGCGGGGATACGGGGCGGTGCGGGAACGGCGGCGGGGGCGTTGTGTCGCCAGTGCCTGTCCGTGGGCTTCAACCGTTGTCAGTGGGGGGCTTTAACGTCCGTTCCATGACGCGATCAGTGCAGGCACTCGCCTACGCCCGGCCCTCCGCGCTCCGTTCCGGTGCGGACGGGAGCCTCCTCGGGCTGGAGACTTCGGGCGGGCTCACCCCGGCCGGGGCGGAGGACAGTCCGACGTTCTTCTCCGGTTTCCTCGACTCGCCGCAGACGGCGGCGCGCGGGCTGCTGGCCGTGGCCGATGTGGCGGCCGCCCGCTATGTGCGGCCGGAGCTGCGGCGGCTGCTCGATCCGGTGGTGACGGGGAACGGGGACCGGCTGCGGTTCGAGTCGTTCTCCGGGTGCTGCGGGGTGTACGCCCGGCTGGACGTGCTGCGGGAGGGGCTGGGCGGGGCGGAGACGGGTCGCGGGACGACCAATGTGGACGTCAACGATCCGCTGCGGAACGCACTGTCGCGGATGACCGGTGACAGCCCGCTGCATCTGCGGGTGGGTCCGGGGGAGATGGCGGTCACCACTTTGGACGGCTCGGTGGTGGAGAAGAAGGTTCCGCTGCCGGACCGCTGGCTGCGGGGGTTCGCCGAGGCGCAGGTGGCGACGGCCGGATTCGATCTGCGGGCGGAGCTGTCGGCGGCGGAGGCGGTGCGGTTCCTGCGGTCGCTGCCCCGGTCCCGGGCCGGGGGGTCGTCGCGGGGGGCGATGTGGGTGGTCCCGTCGGGGCGGACGCTGCGGCCGACGAGCCGGCCGGTGGCGGGCGCGGTGTGTCTGCCGGGGCCTGAGCGTCTGGAGGCGTTCGGGCGGGTGCTGCGGCAGGCGACGGCCCTGCGGGTGTACGGTCCCGCGGCCGTCGACGGCACCCCGGTGCCGACGGCGTGGGAGGTGGCGCTGCCGGGCATGCGGCTGACGCTGACCCTCTCCCCCGATGCCTGGCGCGGCTTCTCCGGGGAGGGCGGGGTGCTGGAGTCGCTGTCGGAGGAGGAGGCCGAGCAGGACGCGGATCTGCTGTCGGTGCTGCTGGCCTGGGAGCCGGAGATCGACCCGGCGGAGCTGGCGGAACGCTCCGGGCTGCCGGTGGCGCGGGTCCGCGCGGGCCTGGTGCGGCTGGGGACCTCGGGGCGGGTGGGGTACGACGTGGCGGACGCCGCGTACTTCCACCGGGAGCTGCCCTATGACGCCCGGCGGGTGGAGCGGCACAATCCGCGGCTCGTCGCCGCCCGGGAACTGATCGCCGCGGGGGCGGTGGCGCTGGACCCGGACGGTGTGTCGGCCGCGGTGACGTCCGCCGAGCGCACCTATCGGATACGGGACGCGGGCGGGCGGCTGCGCTGCACCTGCGCCTGGTGGGCCGAGCACCAGGGGGGCCGGGGGCCGTGCAAGCACGCACTCGCGGTGCGGATGGCCCGCCGCGGCGCGGACACGGGCCAGGAGTCGGGCAGGGAAACGGAAACAGGGACCGGCGCTGGCACGGGTGCCGGCCGGGTCGAGGGGCGGGGAGCGGCGCGATGACGGAACTGATGCAGGCGGTCCGCAAGGGGTGGTCGGACAAGGTGCCGGGGCTGCTGGAGCCGCTGGGCCCGGCGGAGCGGAAGGAAGTGCTGGCGGAGCTGAAGAAGCTCCGGAAGGAACTGCGCGACTGGGACTGGCGGGAGTGGGGCAAGCGGGTCTCGGTGGCCCGGGCGGTGCTGGTGGCGGGCGCGGGCTGTCTGCCGGGACCGGCGGCCGCCGCCGCGTGGATCGGGGCCCGGGAACTGCAGCTCGGCCAGTCGGGGCCGCCGAAGCTGCTGATGAGCGTGCTGGAGCACCGGGACGACGACTTCCTGGGGAAGCTGGCGCACCGGCTGGCCGCCCGGTCCGGACTGACGGACAGTGACGCGCTGCTCATCGACGCGCTGGTGCAGAGGTCCGGCTGTCCGCTGCCGACGGCCGACGGGTTCGTCAACGGCTGGGTGGAGCTGGTGACCCGGCAGGGCGACAAGGCCGTCCGGAGGTTGTGGGCGGACCCGCGGGCGTCCGTGCTGGCCGTACGGATCTTCGAGACGCCGCGGATTCCCCCTCAGGTGTTCCGTTATCCGCACCATGATCCGAAGGGCCCCTGGGCGGCCGGGCTCGCCGCGCTGCCGGAGCACGGGGTGGTGGAGCGGTCGGTGCTGCTCGACGCGTGTGTGGCCAGGCTGCTGCGCGGGGGGCGGCCGCGGGAGTCGGCGTTCGCGCTCGCCGTGCTGCGGGCGCTGGCGCCCGACGGGGAGGAGTGCCGCTCCAGGGTGCCGGACTGGCTGGGTCTGGTCGCAGACGGTGTTCCGTCCGTGGCGGGCCATGCCCAGAAGCTGCTGACGGAGCTGGCCGGGCAGGGGCAGCTGTCGGAGGAGTCGCTGGTGTCGATGGCGGAGGCCGTGCTGTTCCGGCCGGAGAAGGCGCTGGTGCGTTCGCAGTTGGTGCTGGTCGACCGGGAGCTGAGGAAGCGGCCGGAGGCGGCAGCGGCGCTGCTCCCGGTGGTCGGTGAGGCCTTCGGCCATGCGGACACCGATGTGCAGGAGCGGGCCGTGAAGCTGGTGGCCCGTCATCTCGCGGCCGCCGGGGACGGGGTGCGCGAGGAGCTCGCAGCGGCGGCGGAGCGGCTGAGTCCGTCGCAGCGGACGGCGGCCCGCTTCCTCTTCGGCGACGACGAGAACGAGGCATCGGCGGAGGCGTACGAGGAGTTCCTCCCGGCTCCCGCGGTGGCGCAGCCCCTGGCCCCGGCGCCCGGCTCGGTGGCCGAGCTGGTCGAGGAGCTGGTGGTGATCATGCGCTCCGGGGAGCAGACCGTGAACTTCGAGCGGGTCTTCGACGGTATGGTCCGGCTCGGCGCACAGGATCCGCGGGTGCTGGGCAAGGCGGTGAGGGAGGCGATGCCCACCTTCTGGTGGGTCGACGGTTCCCCGGGGGTGCTGTCGTCTCCCCGGCGGCTGGAGGGGTACTTCGGCCGGAGCACCCCGGATATCGCTTACCTGGCGGTCGCGTTGGCGATGGATCCGGTCGTGCCGGATCTGCTGGTGGACCGTTCGAAGCCGAAGGGGTCCTGTCCGCACAAGGCCCTGGAGGCGGTGCTGACGGCCCGGCTGCGGGAGGCGGGGCACCGGGTCTGGACGGACCCGATGCCGTTCCTGCTGGCGACGCCGACCCGGACCACCGGCGCGCTGGATCCGCTGGTGCTCGTGGAGCGGCTGCGGGAGTACGGCCGGCTCGGCGCGCGGCCCGGGCCCGCGGACTTCGGGCAGGCGCTGCTCCGGGTCCCCCGGGGCGGGGCGGAGGCGGCTGCGGAAGCGGCTGCCGGGCTGGGCACCCCCGAGGGCGACCGGCTCGCCGCCTGGCTGCGCGGGGAAGGGCCCCGGCTTCCGGGGCTCGTCCCCCGCTCCCGCGGCCGCAGGAAGGACCGGGAGGCCGAGGAGCCCGCCGGGGAGGGGCAGCAGGTGGCCCCCCGGGGCAGATTCGGCAATGTCCGGGAGCAGCTGGCGGTCAGGCGTGAGTTCCCCCGTGCCTTCCACTGGCTGGGGCGGGACATGGAGCTGGGCAAGAGCTGCGGCACCTGGTCGCGGTGGCAGCCGTACTGGGCCTTCGTCCTGCCGTACGAGCGGGAGGTCCTCGCGGACTGGCTGCACGACCCGATGGTGAAGGGCGTCGAGTGGGAGAGCCGGGATGTGGCCGCGGCCCTGCCGGTGCTCGCGGAGGCGGAGGGCGCCCATGGACACGCCGGGCACGACGGGCCCGCCGGGCACCGGCTGCACCGGGTGGTGGGCGTCGGCATGGGGTCCGCGGTGGCCGACGACCGGCTGGCGGCGGTGGACGCGCTGCTGATGCTGGCGGCCCGCGGGCAGCTCGATCACCGCGTACTGGGCCTGGAGCTGGCCGATCTGGTGAATCATGGAGTGGTGATGCCGACCCGGATCGCCGACGCGCTGCATACGGCCGCATCGGGCGGAGCGTATGCGACGGTCTGGTCCGTGATCGGTCCGGCGCTGCCCGGACTGATCCGTTCCGTCCCGGTGAACCGGGGCCTCGGGCGGATCCTCGCGATTGCGGCGGAGTGCGCGGAGCGCAGCCTTCCGGCGGGGGTCGGGGAGATACCCGGCCTGGCGGAGCTGGCCGCCCGGAAGGGCACCTCCCAGGCGGTGGTGCAGGCCGGGCGTCTGCGCCGGGCGCTCTCCGCCGCACCGGGTTCGACGGACACCCCTCCAGGGGGCACAACCCACTGAAATCGCCTATAGGACATCAAATGCACGATTTACCCATCAGTCACACACCGTTTGTGATCACGCAACACGCTGCCACCAGAGTGGTGGGCATGACTGATGTGACCTCTTCAAAGAGCGCCCGCCGCCCCCACCACTGGCGGCGGGAACTCGTCGAACTTGCCGCCGTCTTCACCGCGGTGGCGGTCGTCGACATGGTCGCCAAGCTGATCGCATACACCCCCGACGGTCCGTTTTTACTGCTGGCGGCCGCCGTGGCCTTCCTGGCCACGGCCGGATTCCACATCTGGTGGGCCCGGCGTCACAGCCTCCGGCCCGAGCCTCCGGGGGTGCCCGAAACGGGCACCGTCACCGGCAGCGCGGTGCGCTCGGGCAGTGGTCCCGCTCCGGGCCGGGTTCCCGGTGCCGGGGACCACGGCACCCCGGCGGCGGACGGCCCCGCGAACACCCCCGACGATCCCGGGGCGTCCGCGGAGCAGCCGGTTCCGGAGGAGACCGTTCTGCGGCGGCTCCGGACCACCGTCCGCGACGAGCCGGGCAGTCTGGCCGCGCTCTGCGGCGCCCTGGCCGATCTCCGGGCGGACGTCGTCTCCCTCCAGACCCATCCCCTCGCACAGGGCACCGTGGACGAGTTCCTGCTGCGCACCCCCGCCTCCCTGCCGGTCGAACGGCTGCGGGAGGCCGTCGTCGCGGCAGGCGGTACGGATGTGTGGACCGAACACGCCGACGCCCACGATCTGGTGGACACCCCCACCCGGGTACTCGAACTCGCCACCCGGACCGCACTCGACGCGGCCGAGCTGCCGCTGGCGCTCCGCCGCCTTCTGGGCCGCTGCACGATCCGGTCCCGTCCCGCCGTCACCGCGGCGGGGCGCCCGGACGGGGATCCGCCCCCGGTGGAAGGGGTGCTGGAGGGGACCGTCATCAAGCTGCGCGATCCCCGGGGCGGCACGATCACCGTGGAGCGCCACCATCTCCCCTTCACCCCGGCCGAGTTCGCCCGGGCCCGGGCGCTCATGGAGCTGGACGCCCGGCTGGGCCCCCGCACCCCGGACGGGGCGGACGTCCTCACCCTGCCCCGGGGCGAGGAGATCGTGGTGCGCCGCGCCGACCAGGACGATCTGGCGGCCGCCAAGGAGATGCAGGCCCGGTGCTCCGACCGGACGCTGCGGCTGCGCTACCACGGTCCGGCCGGTGACGCCCACCGCTATCTCGACCATCTGCTGAACCCCCGGCACGGCCGCACGCTCGCCGTGGAAACCTCCTCCGGTCTTCTGGTCGGCCTCGGGCATCTGCTCTGGGACGGCGACGAGACCGAGGTGGCGCTGCTGGTGGAGGACGACTGGCAGCGCCGGGGCATCGGCTCGGAACTGCTGAAGCGGCTGGTGGCGCTGGCCCGGGATTCCGGTTCCCGGGGTGTGTACGCGGTGACCCAGTCGTCGAACACGGCGATGGTCGCGGCCATGCGGGGGCTGCAGCTCCCCCTGGACTACCAGGTGGAGGAGGGCACCCTGGTGATCACGGCCCGGCCCGAACCGGCCGAGGCGGACCTCCGGTGCCTCCACGACCGCGCGGGACGCTGAGCAGCGACGGCCGGCGACGGCCATCGGCCGACCGTTGATATCGCGCCAAAGATCCGGGGCCTGTCCCGTGGACCGGCGGCAGCGGCAACCGTGGGGCACCCGGGTCCGGCACCGCTCCGGGGCGGCGCCCGCGGCGGTGCCGGGTCCGGCGGAGCCCGGCCGCCGGGCGGGCGGGCCGGGTCGGCGGCGGCGTGATCCCGGGTGTCCGGGACGGGTGCCCGGGCCGCCGTACCGCGGGCGCCCGGGGAGCCTCCGCCCTCGGGACGGTCCGGACAGATGCGGCCGGATCCGGCCGGGCGGACCGTCACCGGCAGGCCCGGATACCCCGAACGAGTGATACGGCGGGGCGGACGCCCGGGCCCGGCGGGCGCCCGCCGCTCCGTGCGGACCGGGGTGCGGGGGCGCACCGGGGCCGGAAGCAACGCGGCGGGCAGGGGGTCCGCCCCCTGGTCCGGGCCCGCTCGGGAGGTTCCGCTTCCGGTCCGTCCGGGGGTGATCCGGCGGCGGGCGGCACCGGTGGCCGTCCGGCCATCGGGCGGTCGTCGGGTGCCCCGCCGGTCCCTCACGATGGTGACGCCGACGCCCCCACTCCTAGAGGATGTGTGCATGTCAGACACCGCCAGCATTCTGCTGCCCCGTCAGGTCGCCGACGCCTACCTCGACGAGCTCATCGCCCTCGACCCGATCACCGGCACCTACCTCGGAGTTCCCGAGAGCGCGGACCGACTGCCCGACTTCTCCCCCGCGGGCCAGGAGGAGCGGGCCGTGCTCGCCCGCAGGACCCTCGCCCGCCTCGACGAGGCCGAGAAACAGCCCGCGGCGAAGAGCGACGCGGAGCGGCGCTGCGGACGGCTCCTCCGGGAGCGGCTCACCGCCGAACTCGCCGTGCACGACGCCGAGGAGGGCCTGCGTGCGCTGAGCATCCTGGCCTCGCCCGCGCATCTGGTGCGGACGGTGTTCACGGTGACCGCGACGGCGACCGCGGACGACTGGGCCGCCGTCGCACGACGGCTCAACGCCGTCCCGGCCGCCCTGGAGAGCTACCGCGCCGCCCTCCAGGAGGGGCTGGACCGCAAGCTGTACGCGGGACCGCGCGCCACCGCGACCATGATCACCCATATGACCGAGTGGCTCGGGACGGACCGCAACTGGTTCGAGGAGTTCGCCGCGGACGGGCCCGAATCCCTCCGCGCGGAGCTGACGGATGCTGCCAGGGCCGCGGGCGGCGCCCTGGCCGCACTCCGGGACTGGATGCGCGACGTCTACGCCCCGGCGGTGGCCGACGCCCCGGACATCGTGGGCCGTGAGCGCTATGCCCGCTGGTCGCGCTATTACAACGGCACCGACCTCGACCTCGACGAGGCGTACGCGTACGGCTGGGCCGAGTACCACCGCATCCTGGCCGAGATGCGGACCGAGGCAGCGAAGATCCTGCCCGATGCGGGCCCCTGGGAGGCGCTCGCCCATCTCGATGTGCACGGCCGTCATATCGAGGGCGTCGACGAGGTCCGGGAATGGCTCCAGGGCCTGATGGACCAGGCCATCGAGGCGCTGGACGGCACCCACTTCGAACTCGCCGAACGGGTGCGCCGGGTGGAGTCGCGGATCGCGCCCGCAGGCAGCGCCGCCGCCCCGTACTACACCGGCCCCTCGGAGGACTTCTCCCGCCCCGGGCAGACCTGGCTGCCGACCATGGGCGAGACCCGGTTCCCCGTCTACGACCTGGTGTCCACCTGGTACCACGAGGGCGTGCCCGGCCACCACCTCCAGATCGCCCAGTGGGCGCACGTCGCCGACCGGCTCTCCCGCTACCAGGCCACGGTCGGCGGAGTCAGCGCCAACTGCGAGGGCTGGGCGCTCTACGCGGAGCGGCTCATGGACGAGCTGGGTTTCCTCACCGACGCCGAGCAGCGGCTCGGATATCTGGATGCGCAGATGATGCGGGCCTGCCGGGTCATCGTCGACATCGGAATGCACCTGGAGCTGGAGATCCCGGCGGACTCCCCGTTCCACCCCGGTGAGCTGTGGACCCCCGAACTGGCCCAGGAGTTCTTCGGCAATCACAGCGGCCGGCCCGCGGATTTCGTCGAGAGCGAGCTGACCCGCTATCTCTCCACCCCGGGCCAGGCCATCGGCTACAAGCTCGGCGAGCGGGCGTGGCTGCTGGGGCGGGACCGGGCACGCGCGGCGCGGGGTGACGCCTTCGACGCCAAGGCCTGGCACATGGCCGCACTCTCCCAGGGCTCCCTCGGCCTCGACGACCTGGTCGACGAGTTGTCGAAGCTCTGAACCGGCTCTCAACCGGCTCAGGATCGGCTCCGGGCCGGCGGCGGGGTGCGGGCCGTGTCCGCACCCCGCCCCGCCCCACCCGGCACGGCACGGCACGGCACGGCACCAGGGTTCAGCGGCGGAAGCCGCCCTCCGAGTTGATGACCTCACCGGTGATCCACTCGGCCTCGTCCGTGGCGAGCCAGGCGATCAGCCTGGCGGGATCGTCGGGTACGCCCCAGCGTCCGGCCGGGAACCGCTCCGCGACCGACCGATGGACCTCGCCCTCCAGATAGCCGGTGTCCACGGGGCCCGGGTTGACCGTGTTGACGGTTACCGCCAGTTGGGCCAGATGGGTCGCGAGGGAACGGGTGACGGACGCCAGGGAGCCCTTGGCCAGGGCGTAAGCCAGCTCACCGGGCATACCGCCCGCAATGTCCTGGCCGGAGGTCATCATCACCACCCGGCCACCAGGCGTCCGGTGCGGCAGCCCGGCCCGCAGCCGGGCGAAGGCCTGGACCAGGAGCAGTACCGAACGGGCGTCGACGGCGAAATGCGCGTCGAGCATCTCCGCGTCGATCGTGTCGAGGGTGCCGTCGTGGCCGCTGAGGGCGTGGTTGGCGACGACGATGTCCAGCCTGCCGCCGAAGGCTTCGGCGGCGGCGGCGACGAGCCGGGCCGGGGCGGCGGGATCGGACAGATCGGCGGGGCCGTGGAAGACCGGGGCGCCGGGATCGCCGAGGGCGGCCCGGACCCCTTCCGCCAGGGCCTCGGGGCCGCCGGGGTCGGCGCCCCACGGCTTGGCCTCGTCGTGCGGCACGTGGTGGTGCAGATAGACCCCGGCGCCGTAGGCGGCGAGCCTGCGGGCCACGGCGTAGCCGATGCCGTCTCTCCGGCTGGCCCCGGTCACCAGGGCGAAGCGGCCGCGCAGGGGAAGCGGGTCACGACGGAGGGCCGAGGGCTCGGGGTGGGGAAGTGTGGGCATGGTGCCCCATCGTGGCTGCCCGCTCCGCATGTGTCATGCGATTAACCGCCTCCCCGCGCCCGCCCGCCGGTGGTACGGGAACCGGTCATCGCGGCGGGCGCGGGCCGGCCGGTTCCCGCGCGCGGGGCATTCGTCAGCAGCCGCAGTCGTCGCCGTCGGCCGGGGCGGTCAGCGGGTCGGGGTCGCGGCGGGCGTCGCCCTCCCAGGTCTCGTACGCGAAGCCCTCCCGCGCCCAGTACTCGAAGCCGCCGAGCATCTCCTTGACCCGGTAGCCGCGTTCGGCGAGGGCCAGGGCCGCCCGGGTGGCGCCGTTGCAGCCGGGGCCCCAGCAGTACGTGACGACAGGGACGGCCGGGTCGAGCAGCCGCTCGGCCTGCTCGGGGATGAGCGCGTTCGGCAGGTGGATCGCGCCGGGAACGTGCCCCTGGTCCCAGGCCGGGCCGGAGCGCGAGTCGACGACCACGAACCCGGGGTCGCCGCCCGCGGCCAGCGCGGCGGCGACGTCCGAGACGTCGGCGTGGAAGACCAGGCTCGCCCGGAAGTAGGCGGCGGCCGCCGCGGGCGCCGCCGGAGGAACCCCGAGCACGGAGTGGGGGGCGGCCGGGGACGGGGCGGGGGCGATGGTGTTCGATGCGCTGTTCATGACCATGAATCTACGGACGATTTCCCGGCCTCCAAAGGGAGATCACCCGGCACAGGGCTTGATTGCCCGGGGATTCCCCGGTTGTCTTGGGCTCATGACTGAATATTCCCCGGACGCCACCGACTGGCGTCTGCTGGAGCTGCTCCAGCGCCGTGGCCGGGCCGGTTTCGCGGAGCTTGCGCGGGAGGTTTCCATGTCGGCGAGCGCAGTGACCGAGCGGGTCCGCAGGCTGGAGGAGGCCGGGGTCATCACGGGGTACGGCGCGATGGTGGACCAGCGCAGGCTGGGGCTGACGATCACCGCGTTCGTCCGGCTGCGCTATCCGAACGGCAACTACAAGCCGTTCCACGATCTGCTGGACACCACCCCCGAGGTGCTGGAGGCGCACCATGTCACGGGCGACGACTGCTTCGTGCTGAAGGTCGCCGCCCGGGACATGGAGCATCTGGAGCACATCACGGGCCGGATCGGGGCGCTGGGCTCGGTGACCACGAGCGTCGTCTACTCCTCCCCGCTCCCCCGGCGTCCGCTCGGCCGCTGAGACCGCCCGGTCCCGGCCGCTCGCCGCCGCGCGGTCGCGGGGCGGCCCGTTCAGTCGCCGGGGCCGCCCGCCCGCAGGACGACCGTCGAGCCGTGCCGCTCCTTGACCACTTCGAGCTGGGTGGGGATACGGCGCCGCAGATCGGCGACATGGCTGACGATGCCGACACTGCGGTCGCGCTCCCGCAGCGAGTCCAGCACGTCGAGCACCTCGTCCAGGGTCTGTTCGTCCAGGCTGCCGAAGCCCTCGTCGATGAAGAGCGTGTCGAGCCGGATACCGCCGGCCTCCTCGGTGACCACGTCGGCGAGGCCCAGGGCCAGCGCGAGGGAGGCGAAGAACGTCTCACCGCCCGACAGGGTGGCCGTATCCCGCTCCCGGCCGGTCCAGGCGTCCACGACGTGCAGGCCGAGGCCGGACCGCCGGCCGCCGGAGCGGGCGTCGGAGTGCGTCAGGGTGTAGCGCCCTGCGGACATCCTGCGCAGCCGTACGGTGGCGGCGGCGGCGACCTGTTCGAGGCGGGCCGCCAGGACGTACGACTCCAGTCTCATCCGGCGTTCGTTCTCGGCGGAGGTGCCCGCGGTGAGGGCGGCCAGCCGGGCCACCCGCTCGTACTCCTCGCGCAGCGGCCGCAGTTCGCGGGCCGACCGGGCCGCGTCGCCGGAGAGGGTGTCGAGGGCGGCGCAGCGCTCCCGGGCGGTGTCCCGGCCGGACGCGGCGTCCCGCGCGGCGCGTTCGGCGGCGGCCAGCGCGCCCGCCGCGGCCTCCGGTTCGGCCGGGGGCAGTGCGGCGGCGTCCCGGGCATCGGATTCGGCGAGCCGGTCGGCGACGGCGGCGGCCTCGGCCTGCCAGGCGTCGGCCCGGTGCTGGAGGGCCCGGTGTTCCGGGTCGCCGAGGAGGGCTCCGGCCGCCTCGGCGGGGGTGGCGAACCCGGCACGGTAGGCGGCGTCGGCGGCCTGGCCGTCGGCCTCCTTGAGCCGCCGGGCCGCTTGGTCGGCGGCGCGTACGGCCTCGGCGGCGGTGGCGATCAGCCGGGCCTTCCGCTCCAGGGCGGCGGCCCGTTCGGCGACGCTGCGGGCGCCGCCGCGCGCCTGTTCCAGCTGCTCGGACAGGGCGGCCTGTTCCCGGTCGAGGGCTTCTCGTTCGGCGGTGCGGGCCGCTCCGCGCTGGTCGAGGAGGTGGCGGGCGGAGAGGCGGTCCTCGTGTTCGCGTTCGATGCGGTCGAGTGCCTCACGGGCGGCGTGGGTTCCGGAGGCGCGGTCACGGGCGCCGCGGTGGTCCAGCTCCAGTTGCACCACGGCGGCGGCCAGTTCGGCGGCGACGGGGTCGTGTCCGTCCGGCCGGTTCCCGTCTGCGGCGGGCGGTGCTCCGTCCGCGCGGGCCTGCCGCCGGGCGGCCGCACGGGCCTCGTGGATCCGGGCCGCCCGCCGCCCGGCTTCGGCCGCGGCCTCCTCGGCGCGGGTGTGGTGTTCGTACGCGGCGTCCTCGTCGGCGCGGGTGACCAGGCCGGGGCGGGGCGCGGCGGGTGCCGGGTGGTCGGCGGAGCCGCAGACGGTGCAGGGGTCGCCGGGGACGAGTGCGGAGGCCAGTTCGGCGGCGAAGTCCGCCAGCCGCCGCTCCTTGAGGTCCAGCCAGACGGCACGGCCCGCGAGGGCGGCGTCGCGGGCGGCGCGCAGCGCTTCGTCGGCCGTATCGGCCTCGGCGGTCAGCCGGTCCCGTTCGACGGCGGCGTCGCGGCGGCGGCGGGCCGGACCGAGGAGGCCGGCGAGCTGTTCGGCGCGGGTGGCCGCGTCCTGGGCGGCCGTCAGTTCGTCCTGGTGTGCCCGGCGGAGCGCTTCCCAGCCCCGGAGCCAGGCGTCGTCGTCCTGCCTGGCGTCCTCGTCGGCGCGGGCCGCCCGGTCGAGCCGGTCCTTCTCCCGGCCGATCTCCTCGCCCCGGGTCTCGGCGCGGCGGGCGGCCGTGAGGGCGCCCAGTTCGCCGCGGAGGGTCCGCTCGGCTTCCGTGAGCTGGTCGGCGCCCGCGTCGGCGAGATCGCCGGGCAGGGCCGCGCGGGCCGCGGTGAGGGCGGCGGCAGCGGTGCGGTGGTCCCGGTCGGCGGCGGCGCGCAGGGTGAGCGCGGGGGCCACCCGCTCGGCCCTGCGGGCCCGTTCCAGCTCGGCCAGGACCGCCTCGTGGGCGGGGCGGGCGGCCTCGGACGCCCGGTGGCGCAGGCGGGCGTCCGCGTACCGATGCTGGAGCCGGTCCCGTTCGCGCAGGTCGTCGAGGGCGGTACGGGCTGCCGCCCTGCGGTGCTCGGCCAGGGCCAGGGCGCTGCCGGTGACGGTGAGCCGGTCCCGGGCGCCCGCGCGGGCGACGGCCGCCCACTCCAGGACGGCGGCGGCGAGCCCGGGTTCGCCGGGCCGGTGGCCGGGCGGCGGCAGCTCACCAGCGGCGCCCGCGGCGGCCTGTTCCATCCGGTGCGCCAGGGCCAGCAGATGTTCGTCCCCGGCGCGTACCCGGGCTTCGGCCGCCCGCCGCCGTTCCGCGAGGCGTTCCTCGACGGCGGCGTAGCAGCGGGTGTCGAAGAGTTTGCCGAGCAGCCGGCCGCGGGCCTCGGCGTCGGCGCGGAGGAAGCGGGCGAAATCGCCCTGGGGCAACAGGACGACCTGGCAGAACTGCTCCCGGCTCATGCCGAGGAGCTGTTCGATCTCCTCGCCGATCTCGTCGTGGGAGCGGCTGAGGGCGCGCCAGGTGCCGGTCGTGGCGTCGTGTTCGCGCAGTCTGCTCTGCGCCTTCTCGGTGGTGAAACCGGTGCCGCGCCTTTTGGGGCGGGGCTGCGCGGGGCTGCGGAGGATCTCCAGTCTGCGTCCGCCGACGGTGAGGTCGAGGAGCACCTCGGTGGGGGTGTCCACGGGGGCGTGGTCGCTGCGCAGGCTGGTGCCCGGGCTCTGCCGGGCGCCGGGCACCTTTCCGTACAGGGCGAAGCAGACGGCGTCGAGTACGGAGGTCTTCCCGGCGCCGGTGGGGCCGTGGAGCAGGAAGAGGCCGTCGGCGGTCAGGGCGTCGAAGTCGATGTCCTGGGTGGTGGCGAAGGGGCCGAAGGCGGTGACGGCGAGCCGGTGGAGCCTCATCCGGCGGCCTCCGCCTCGGCCGTGCGGACCGCGTCGAACGCGGCGCTCAGCACGGCGCGTTCGGCGTCGTCCGGTCCGGCGCCGCGGACATGGGCCACGAAGTCCTCCGCGATCTGCTGCCGGGTCCGGCCGCGCAGCATCCGGGCGTAGGAGGGGGTGTCGTCCTCGGGCGGCCGTTCGGGGGCGAAGACGAGGCTGAGCGTGTGGGGGAAGCGGCGGGTGAGGCGGGCCATCGGCTCGGCGGGGCGGACGGGGTCGGTGAGGGTCGCCTCGACGAAGGAGTCCTCGTGCCGCTCGTGGGCGGGGTCTTCCAGGAGGTCGTCGAGCCGTCCGGTGAGCCGGGCCAGGGGACGGGGGACGGGGCAGTCGATCCGCTCGGCCGTCACCGCCCCGCCCGCGCCGAGGTCGATCAGCCACATCGTCTTGCGATGGGCCGCCTCCGAGAAGGAGTAGGCGATCGGGGAGCCCGAGTATCTGACCCGGTCGGTGAGGGTCTGGCAGCCGTGGAGATGGCCGAGGGCGGCGTAGTCGACGCCGTCGAAGACGGCCGGGGGTACGGCGGCGACCCCGCCGACGGTGATGTCCCGCTCGCTGTCGCTGGCGGCGCCGCCCGCGACGAAGGCGTGGGCGAGGACGACGGAGCGGGTGCCGGTCGGCCGGGTGGCGAGGTCGGCGCGGACCCGGTCCATGGCGGCGCCGAGGACCGTCTCGTGCCGGGCCCTGGCGACTCCGAACTCGTCCTTCACCAGGGCGGGTTCCAGGTAGGGCAGTCCGTAGAGGGCGATATCGCCGTGGTCGTCGGTGAGGACGACGGGGGTGGCGCAGCCCGCGGGGTCGGTACGGAGGTGGATCCCGGCCCGCTCGATGAGTCCGGCCGCGACCCCGAGGCGCCGCGCCGAATCGTGGTTGCCGGAGATCATGACCGTCGGCACCCCGGCGTCGGCGAGGCGGTGGAGCGCGCGGTCGAACAGTTCGACGGCGGCCAGCGGCGGTACGGCCCGGTCGTAGACGTCTCCCGCCACCAGGACCGCGTCCACGTCGAGGGCGCGGGCCCGGTCGACCAGATGGTCGAGGAACGCGGACTGGGCGCCGAGCATGCTCACCCGGTGCAGCGACCGGCCGAGATGCCAGTCCGACGTATGCAGGAATCTCATGATCCCGGAGCGTAACGGCGGGGTGTGACAACGCGGGCGGCTCCGGGCGGAAGCGCCGGGTCGGAGCCGGGAACGGAGCCGGGGTGCTCAGGCATCGCCGTACGCCTCGCCGCCCAGTTCGAGGGCGGCGGTGCCCGCGGTGGCATCCGCGAGCCAGCCGCGGAAGGCGTCGACTTCGGCGTCGGGCAGACCGATCTCGATGGCGACCCGCTCCCCGTAGTCGACGGACCTGACCGTGCGGCCGGTGGCCCGCAGATCGTTCTCCAGCCGTCCGGCCCGCTGGTGGTCGACGGTGACGACGGCCAGCCGGAACCGGCGGCGGGTCACGGTGCCGACGGCGTCGAGCGCCTCGCCGACGACTCCCCCGTACGCCCGGATCAGCCCGCCCGCGCCGAGCTTGACCCCGCCGTAGTAGCGGGTGACGACGGCGACGGCGTAGCGGACGTCGCGCCGGGTGAGCATCTGGAGCATGGGCACTCCGGCGGTGCCGCCGGGCTCCCCGTCGTCGCTCGCCTTCTGGACCGCCGCGTCGGCGCCGATGACATAGGCGTAGCAGTTGTGGGTGGCGGTGGGGTGCTCGCGGCGGATCCCGGCGACGAACGACTGCGCCTCCTCCTCGGTCGCGGCGGGCGCGAGCGCACAGATGAAGCGCGATCTGTTGATCTCGGTCTCGTACACGCCCGCCGCGGCGACCGTCCGGTACTGCTCCTGCATCCGACCACCCTATGCGCCGCCCGCTCCCGGCTTTCACCCGATCGGGTGGTCACGGAGGGGAATGGTCCGTACGGGCGGCTCGTTGTCGCAAGCATGTACGCAGATGACGAGACCATCCGCAGGATTCTCACCTCGACGGGCTCCACCTGGGCGCTGGTGGGCCTGTCCGCCAACGAGTCGCGTGCGGCGTACGGGGTCGCGCGCTTCCTCCAGCAGCACGGCAAGCGGATCGTGCCGGTCCATCCGAAGGCCGAGACGGTCCACGGCGAGCAGGGGTACGCGACGCTGGCGGACATCCCCTTCGATGTGGACGTGGTCGATGTGTTCGTGCACTCCGCGTGGGCCGGTCAGGTGGCGGACGAGGCCGTCACCAAGGGGGCGAAGGCGGTCTGGTTCCAGTTGGGGGTCGTCGACGAGCAGGCCTATGAGCGGACCCGGGCGGCCGGACTCGATATGGTCATGGACCGCTGCCCGGCCATAGAAATACCCCGGCTGGGCTGATCCCGGGCCGCCGCGACGGGCCGGAAGGTGCGGCACCGGCCCGGAGCCCGGGGCGGCCGGGGGCGGCGCCTGCGGCGGGAGGCACCGGGCCGGGTGGTTCAGATCCCGAGGCCCTCCAGGACCACCGCATTGGGCAGGGTCGCGAGGGCCTTGCCGGGGACGATCAGCTTGCCCCGGCGCAGCCCGCTGCCGATGAGCACCCACGGGGTGTCGGCGACGGCCGCGTCGACGAGCACCGGCCATTCCGCGGGGAGCCCGATCGGGGTGATCCCGCCGTACTCCATACCGGTCAGCCCGGTGGCGGTGTCGTGCGGGGCGAAGGACGCCTTGCGGGCACCCAGCTGCTTGCGAACGGCTCCGTTGACGTCGACCCGGTCGGTGGAGAGCACCAGACAGGCGGCGAGGGTGGTCTCCCCGCCGCGCTTGCCCGCGACGACGACGCAGTTGGCCGACAGCCGGATCAGCTCCTCGCCGTAGTGGGCGACGAAGACGGCGGTGTCGGCGATGGCGGGGTCGGTGTCGACGTGGATGAGCTGGTCGGCGGGGATGTCGCCGGTCCAGTTCCGTACGGCGTCGGCGACGGGGGCGACCAGGAGGTCGAGGATTTCGGGGGCGGGACGGGCGGAGTCGAAGGAACCGATGGGTGCGCGCATGGCGGCACGGTAGCAAGCGGCTCCGGGACCGCCCGGCCCCCGGGCGGCCCGTCGCACGGCGCGGGCGGTACGGAGCTGCCCGCCGGCGCCGCAGGGGCCGCCGCGACGGGCGGTCAGCGCGCGGGTGGTACGGAGACGGCCATGGTCATGGCCAGGGTCTCGGTTCCGTCGTTGCGGTACGCGTGCGGGGCATTGGCCTCGAAGACGGCCGAGCATCCGGCGGCCACCGTATGCGGTTCGCCGTCCACGATCAGGGTGAGTACGCCCTCGGTGACATGGATCAGCTCGGCCGTACCGTCGGGGTGGGGGTCCGAGCTGCTGCCGTCGCCCGGCTCCAGCCGCCAGGACCACAGCTCCACCGGTCCGCGCAGTTCGGTGCCGACGAGCAGTTCGTTGAAGCTGCCCGTGGGGGTCGACCACATCCGCATCCGCTCGCCGGGGGCGACCACCCGCACCTGGGGCCCGTGGTCGCGGTCGAGCAGGGTGGCGATGCTGACCCCGAGCGCGTCCGCCAGTTTCACGGCCGTGCCGACGCTGGGGTTCGTCCGCGCCTGCTCAATCTGGATGATCATGCCCCGGCTGACCCCCGAGCGGGCGGCGAGGGTGTCGAGGGTGAAACCCCGCTCACCGCGCCAATGCTTCAGATTGCGGGCGAGCGACTGGCTGAGGTGTTCGAGTTCCGACACAGTCCGTCCACTATATTCAATGCGACAGTTTAATATCTTGCACTACGGTGTGTTGTACTGCGTTGTCCAGCACACTGTACTGCGAGGTCCTTCCATGGTCGCACTGTTCGCCCTGACCACAGCCCTTCTGATGGGACTGGCGGACTTCGGCGGCGGGCTGCTCACCCGGCGCGCCCCGGCGCTCACCGTGGTCTTCGCCTCGCAGAGCATCGCGGTCGTCGTCCTCGGGGTGATCGTGGTGGCGACCTCGGCCTGGCAGGAGGCGGGTCCGCGGCTCTGGTACGCCGTCGCGGCGGGCGTCATCGGCCCGGTGGCCCTGCTCTCCTTCTACAAGGCGCTGGCCCTCGGCCCGATGGGTGTGGTCTCCCCGCTCGGTTCCCTCGGAGTGGCGGTCCCGGTGGCTGTGGGGCTGGCCGCCGGCGAACGCCCGGGCGCGGTCCAGATCGCCGGGATCGGCACGGCCGTGGTGGGGATCCTGCTGGCGGGCGGCCCGGAACTGCGCGGCGCGCCGGTGCGGCGGCAGGCGGTCGCCCTCACCTTCGTCGCCGCGTTCGGCTTCGGCGCCGTGATGACCCTGATCGCCCAGGCATCGTCCACCGTCACCGGGCTGTTCCTGGCGCTGTTCGTCCAGCGGACGGTCAACATCGCGGTCGGCGGAACGGCGCTGGCGGTCACGGCCCGGCGCGGCCGGCCCGTGCTGCCCGCCGACGGCGGGCTCCGGGTGCTCCGGTCCTCGCTGCCCCTGCTGGCCTTCGTCGGTCTCGCGGACGTGGCCTCCAACGGCACCTACGCGCTCGCCGCCCAGACCGGCCCGGTGACCGTCGCCGCCGTCCTCTCCCACCTCTATCCGGTGGTCACGGTGCTGGCGGCGCTGATCGTGCTGAAGGAACGGCTGCGAGGAGTCCAGGCGGCGGGCGCGGGACTCGCCCTGGCGGGTTCGGTGCTCCTGGCGGGCGGCTGACGACCGGCGCACCGGGCCACAGGGGCCAGGGGGGCGAGGGGGCGCTCATCCGTCCGCGCGCCGCTCCCATTCGGCGAGGGCCCGCAGCTGCCCGGGCGTGATGCCGTCGGGTATCGGCACCGGCGGCGGCGTCCGCAGCGGCGGCTCCCAGCCGCGCTCGGGATCCCAGCTCCGGACGGTACGGGCGGGCGCGCCCGCCACCACCGCATGATCGGGCACCTCCCCCCGGACCACGGCACCGGCCGCGACGACCACATTGCGGCCCAGTCGCGCCCCCGGCAGCACCACGGCACCGGTGCCCAGCCAGCAGCCGGGGCCGATCGTCACGGGCGCGCTCCGCGGCCACTGCTTGCCGACGGGCAGGTCGGGATCGTCGTAACTGTGGTTGGTCGAAGTGATGTAGACGTACGGACCGCAGAACGTCTCCCGCCCCACGGTCACCCGGGCATCGGCGACGATATGGCTGCCGCGCCCCAGGACCACTCCGTCACCGAGGCTCAGTACGGGGTCGGGCCCCAGGTCGAGCCCGGGCATCATGCCGGCGGTGAGCGTGACCTGCTCGGCGATGATGCAGTGCTCACCCAGTTCGATCCACGGTTCCCCGAAGACCGTGCCCTGGGGAAACGCCAGTCTGGTCCCCTGGCCGATGCTCCGGAACCGGAGCCGTCCGGGCCGCTCCGCCGTCACCGCACCGGCGCGCTGCGCCCCGTGCCACATCCGGTGGACGGCACGGTGCAGCACCTGCTGCCACCAGGTGGAAGGCGAGGGCAACGAGAACGTGTTGCTGTTCCTGGGCACCTGCATACGGTAGTCGGCGGGAGCGGCCCGGGTCCGGGCCCACGGCTGTGACGTTCGTCCCGGTCGCACCCGAAGCCCCCACCCTGCCGGCCTCCCAGCCCCGGTCCCGGTCCCGGCCCTGAGCACGTCGGCCCCGCGCGGAGCCACCGTTACCACGATTCCGGCCCCCGCCGGGCGACTTCGCGGCGAAGTCCTCCGTTCTGTGGGGAGTCCCCGCGGTCCGGGCTCGCCGTGGACGGCCCGTGGCTAGCATGAGCGCCACGCCCGTGCGGAAGATCACCGTCAACTTCCGGTGTCCGCCCACACGTTCGGCCGATACGCGCGGATCGGCCCACCCGCACCCCTTCAGTTCCCGGCCCTGTCTCCGGGCACGCCGGTCCGGACCCACAGCGGCCGCCGGCTCACCGCCGACGGGCCCGGCAGACTCCAGCAGCGAAGGACCCCATGTCCGTGCAAGTCGCCCCGAAACCCCATCGGATACGCACCCCGCGGCCGCTCCCGCCCGCCGTCGCCCCCGCCGCCGTCGCACTGGCCGCCATCGCCGGGGTCACGGCCATCGCCACGGCCCCCGCCCCGGCCCGCGTCTGGGCGGCGGTCACGGTGACCCTCGCCTGGGCCGCGATCACGGCCGGGGTCGTGTTCGGCACGCTCAACGCCCGGCGGCTGCGCGTGGCGGCGGCCGCGTCCGACGAGGTGGCCCGGGCCCTGCGGATCCGCTCGGCCCGGGCCGACGAGGACGTGGTACGGCTGCTGGAGGTCACCCTCCCGCTGGTCGTGAAGCGCCTGCGGGACGGGGAGGGCGCGGACGCCGTGCTCGGAGACGTACCGCAGCCCGCGCACCCCCTGCTGCGAGCGGTGCTGGCCCACTGCGCCGCCGAACTCGCGGCGGGCGAGAGCGTCGCTCGGGCCGCGACCGCCGACAGCGTCACCGCGGTGCGCCGGCTCGCCCGGGCCGCGGACGAACTGGACCTGCTCACCTCCTCGGCACTGCCCGCAGCGCTGGCCCGGCTGCGGGCAGGCGATGCGGCGGACACCGTACTGGCCGCACTGAAGCCCCCCGGCGACGACCGGCTGCGGATCCTGCTGGACACGGTCGTCCGCGAGGTGGCCCGGAGCGAGCGGCGGGCGGCCGCCGTCATGGGTGCGGGCACCAAGACCCTCAGCCGGGTCCAGGCCATGTCCGTGAGCATGCTCGCCGATCTCCGCGAGATGCAGGATCGTCACGGCGGGGAGATCTTCGGCGAACTCCTGGGGCTGGACCACAAGACCTCCCAGCTCGGGCTGCTGGCGGACCGGCTGTCCCTGCTGATGGGCGGCCGGACCAGCCGTACCTGGAACCGGCCGATCGGCATGGAGTCGGTGCTGCGCGGGGCGGTGGGCCGGATCTCCGCGTACCGCCGGGTCCGGCTGCACTCCACCAGTACGGCCCGGATCGCGGGGTACGCCGCCGAGGCCGTGATGCATCTGCTGGCCGAGTTGATGGACAACGCCGCCAACTTCTCCCCTCCCGTCGACGAGGTGCACGTCTATGTGGAGGAGCGGGCGGCCGGTCTGGTGGTCACCGTCGAGGACAGCGGTCTGAAGATGGCGGAGGCGCAGCTGCGGCGGGCCGAGGAGGCGGTGTCCGGGCGGGCCGCCGACCTCTCCTATCTGCCGAGCACCCGGATCGGGCTGGTCGTGGTGGGGCTGCTGGCGGTCAAGTACCACATGACGGTGACCTACCGGCCGTCGTCGCGCGGCGGTACGGGCGTGGTCGTCCTGCTGCCCCCGCAACTGCTGCACCAGGAGCAACTCCCCTACCAGGAAACACGGCAGGGCGCCTCGGGGCTCCCGGAGACACCGGTACCCGGCGGGCAGCGGGACCCCGGGCCGTCGCCGGAGCGCGGGGCGGAGCCGCGGCCCTCCGGTGCGTTCCCCGGCCCCGTACCTCCGGACCCGGTACTGCCCGAACCCGTACTGCCGGACCCGGTACCGCCCGGCCCCGTACCTCCGGATTCGGTACCGCGCGGACCTGCGCTGCCGGAGCCGCGGTCCCCGTATCCGGGCGCCCCCGGTGCCGTACCGCCGGCCGCCGCCCCGGGCCCCGGGATCCCGCCGCCCCGCTCCTCCGGAACCCCCGGCGGGCCGGGGATGGCGACACCCAACGGGCTGCCCGTACGGCCCCGCGGCCGCACCATGGCGGCGGCCGACCGTGGCCGGACGGAGACCCCCGGGGACCGGTCCGGCACGACCGGCGGGACCGGCAGGGACGCGGGCGCGCAGTTCGCCGCCTTCCACCGCTCGACGGCCCGCCCGGCGGCCGCCCGGAGCCCGGTCCTCGGCGGCGCCACCGGGACCACCGGCCCCGGTGACGCCGGCGGAGCCGCCCGGCCGGGGCCCACGGGCGGTCCGAGCCCCGCACGGGCGGGCGAACAGGCAGGCGGCACAGCGGCCGTGGAGCCCACCGCGGAGAGCTCCCGCCCATGACGGCCGCGACCGCGACCACCGGTCCCGTACGGCTCCGTCCCGCCCCTGCGCCCGCCGGAAGCCCGTACGACGCGGTACGGAATCGGACCGGGCCACTCCGCGGTCCGGGGCGGCCGTCCCGGGCACCACGAACATCCCCGTCACCCCGACCAACCCGACTGACCCGACGCTCCCCGCGAACCCGACGAACAGGAGGCACGGGCCGGCGCCCCGGCCGAGGCCGGCGCCCGCCCCAACCGACCATGCAGCAGACCACCGATACCAGCCTGACCTGGCTCCTGGAGGGCCTCATCGACCGCACCCGGGGCACCCGGCACGCCCTGGTGCTCTCCCGCGACGGTCTGAAGCTCTGCTGGACCCCGCGTCTCACCCTCGACCAGGCCGATCAGCTCGCCGCGATCTGCTCGGGCATCCAGGCCCTCGCCCAGGGCGCTTCCGTGGAGTTCGGCGACGGCACCGGCGGCGTACGGCATTCCATGACCGAGTTCCACGGCGGTCTGCTGTTCATCGTGGAGGCCGGGGAGGGCGCCCATCTCGCCGTGGTCGCCGACGACGGCGCGGATCCGGGCGCCGTCGGCCACCACATGACCGAACTCGTCGACGGCATAGGGCACCATCTGCGCGCCGAGCCCCGCGTCCCGCCCGGCCCGGAGAGTCCCCGCCCATGACCCGTCACCCCGTCGACCTGGGGGAACCGGACCGTCTCTACACCGTCACCGGTGGCCGCTGCACCGTCGGCGCCGATCTGGAGCGCACCTTCGACCTGGTCACCCTGGTGGTCGGCGAGTGCGGCCCGGCGCCGGGGATGCAGTCGGAGCACGCCCGGATCCTCGGTCTGGCCCGGCATCCGGTCTCCGTCGTCGAACTGTCGGCGCAGCTGAGGCTGCCGGTCACGGTCGTACGGATCCTGCTCGGGGACCTGCTGGCGACGGGGCGCATCACCGCACGGCGGCCGAGGGCGGCGCGTTCGCTCGCCGGTCTGCCCGACTCGGCCCTTCTGGAAGAGGTGCTCCATGGACTCCGCAACCTCTGAGCTGTCCGCCGGGCCACCGGCGTTCACCCCGCTGACCGACTCCGCCGACACCGGGCTGAAGATCGTGATCGTGGGCGGTTTCGGTGTCGGCAAGACCACCCTGGTCAGGTCGGTGAGCGAAATCCGCCCCCTGAACACGGAGGAGGTGATGACCCAGGCGGGGCTCGGTATCGACGAGACGGCCGGTCCGACGGCCAAGTCCACGACGACGGTCGCCTTCGACTTCGGCCGGATCAGCCTCAACGAACGGCTGGTGCTCTATCTGTTCGGCGCGCCCGGCCAGGAGCGGTTCTGGTTCCTGTGGGACCGGCTGTTCACGGGGACGCTCGGCGCGGTGGTCCTGGTGGACACCCGCCGGATGAGCGACTCCTGGTACGCGATCGACCGGCTGGAGAACCACGGCACGCCGTTCGTGGTCGCGGTCAACCGCTTCGAGAACGATCCGGCGCTCTTCTCGCTGCGGGAGATACGCCAGGCGCTGTCGCTGGCCCCGCACGTACCGCTGGTCGACTGCGACGCCCGGGTCCGCGCCTCGGGCAAGTATGTGCTGCTCAGCCTCGTCAACCACCTCCGTGATCTGACCCAGGCCCGGGAGACCGCCCGATGACGAACCGCAGCGACACCGCACGGCCCGCCCCGGGCCCGGACTGCCCCGTTCCCCTCGTTCCCGGTTCCGCGTTCCCGGACGAACGGCTCGTGGTGGCAGGGCCGCCCGGTCCCGCTCCGGGCACCGCGGATGCCGGGTGTCCCGAAGGCACCGGCAGGACCGGGAGCGGCCCGGATCCGGACGGTGCCGTCCCGTTCGTTCCCTCGGCAGGCGGCTGGACGCCCGGGCGGTACGCGGCCCTGCGGCGCGAGCACGGGAGCGTCGCCCCCGTCGTCCTGGCCGGGGGCGTCCGGGCGTGGCTGGTGCTGGGCTATGCCGAGGTGGCCCATGTCACCGGCCACGACGAGCTGTTCGCCCGGGACGCCCCGCGGCCCGGTCCGTGGCCGGGAGCGGACGGCGGGCCGGGGGCCGGAACGGCGACGGACGTCCGGCGGGTGCCGTCGGTGGCCCGGGCCCTGGAGTCCGTGGACCACTTCGAACTGGCCCAGGGGTGCCGGCGTATCGCGCAGCGCCTCATCGACGCCTTCGCGGGCAGCGGCCGGGCCGAGCTGATGGCCGCGTACGCCCGGTCGCTGTCGCTGCGCGCCGCGGTCCTGATGTGCGGGCTGCCGCCGGGGGCGGAGGCGACCGAGGGGCTGGTACGCGATCTGGGCACCGCGCTCGCGGGCGACGGCGAGCCGGTGGCGGGCCGGACCGAGAGGGACCGGCCGGGCGGGGGCGGGCCGGACGGAAGGGAGCGCTCCGTTGTCCGGGGGGACGAGGCGGTGGCAGCGTACGTCCGGGCCGGTGAGCGGGTACGGCGGCTGGTCGCCGCGCGGCGCGCCGCACCCGGCCCCGACGTGGTCTCCGGACTGCTGGCGGATCCGGCCGGGGCGACCGACGAGGAGGTGACCCGGCAGGTGCTGGGGCTGGTCGCGGCGGCCCACCGGCCGACGGCGGACTGGATCGGGAACACCCTCCGGCTGCTGCTCACCGACGAGCGGTTCGCCCGGGACGTCTCCGGGGGACGGCTCAGCGTCGGGGAGGCGCTGAACGAGGTGCTGTGGCTGGACACGCCGGTGCAGCTCGCCGCCGGGCGCCGCGCCCGGCGCGACACCCGGCTCGGCGGGCAGGGGATCCGGGCCGGGGACCGGGTGGTGCCGGGGCTGGGGGCGGCGAACACCGATCCGGGGATCTGGCCGGACGGCCGGGCGGGCGCCGAGAACGCGGCGCACCTCTCCTTCGGGGGCGGCGTCCACCGCTGCCCCTATCCCGCGCCGCTGCTCGCCGACGTCATGGCCCGTACGGCGGTCGAAACACTGCTGGAGCAACTGCCGGACACCGTGCTCGCGGAGGAGGCGGCGGAACCGGCCTGGCGGCTCTCGGTCCGGTCGCGGGGGCTGGTCGCACTGCCGGTGCGGTTCACCCCGGTCGTCCGCTGAGGCCGCCCGGACGTTCCCGGAACGGCCTCTGCACGGGACGGCCCCGCAGCCGGATCAGCCGGAGGGGCGCAGCGTCCAGGTGATGGTCATCAGCCCCGTCACCGCACCGTCCGCGCGCCGGATCTCGACCGTGACGTCGAATTCGGGCCGCTCCCCCGCGTCCAGTTCGGCGACGACGGCGGCAGCCGGGCGGGCGAGTGTCGCGGTGGCCGTCACCTCTCCCTTGGCCAGCTTCCGGTAGCCGATCTCGGCCTTCACGGCGAGCGGCACCGCACGGTGCAGCTGGTCGCCGAAGGCGGAGAGGACGATCGCGCCGCTGGCGGACTCGGCGAGGGTGAACATCGCACCGGCGTGGGGTCCGCCGACGTGGTTGTGGAAGTCGGCCTGGTCCGGCAGGCGCAGCACCGCGCGCTCCGCGGTGGCTTCCACAAACTCCAGATTGAGGGTCCGGACCATGGGGACGGTGGCGGCGAGCAGCTCGCCCACGGACATCTGATCAGCGCTCATGGCCGCGATGTTACCGACGGGTAGGCCTCTTGGCCAGCCCCTTCCGCACACCGCCTCCGGCCTTTCTTCCTCCCCACCGGGGACGTCGGCGGGGCCGGAGCGCGGGGGCCTGCCGGACCGGTCGGCCGGACCCGGCGGCCACCCTTTAGGGTTACTCGCCATGTGGCCAGCAGGACAGCAGCAGCAGCCCGGCGACGGGAACCCTCAGCACCAGGGCCCGCCGGGCCCCGGCCCGCATGCGCCCCACCCGCATCAGCAGCCCGGGTATCAGCAGCCGGGGTACCAGCAGTCCGGGTATCAGCAGCCGAACCCCTATCAGCAGCCGCCCGGCCCGGGCGGGCAGCCGGGCTATCAGCAGCCGGGGCTCTACCAGCAGACCACCGTCTCCCAGCCCACCGTCTCCCCGTACCCGGTTGCCGGGCCGCCGCCCGGACCGCCGGGGAACCGCCGGAAGACGGCCGTCGTCGCCGTGGTCGCGGCCCTGGCGGTCGTCGCCGCCGCCGTCGTCACCGGAGTCGTCGTGCTCGGCGGGGACCGGGACACCGGCGACCGGGCGGACCCGCAGGGCGGCGGCGCCTCGGCGGGATCGGCGGAGACTGCGGAGACAGCGGGAGCGCAGTCGCCGCCTCCGGTGACTTCGACGGAGGAGAATCCGCGCGCGGGCAAGGACGCCGAACCGACGGTCCCCGGCTGGAAGGTGGTCATCAATCCCCAGCACGGCACGATGTTCGACGTACCGCCCGAGTGGACGCTGATGGGTGCCGGGATGCAGACGGGCTACGAGGACGAGAAGAAGGGCGACGGCACCCCCGCCGTCGTGATGTCGGCCCCGGCCCAGCTCCGGCCCACCTGGTGCCTGTACGACTACAACAAGGACGGCACCAAGGAGGACTGGGGTCTGGCCACGGCGGGCACCAAGGGCGCGCGGGGTGCCCGGAGCACCGCGGACGCCGCCTACAACGAGGCCTTCAACTGGGCCTGGGCGGCCTACGCCCAGGGTGATGCGGCGGGCACCGTGAAGGTCGCGCGGGCCAGGCCGTTCACGACCGCGTCGGGGCTGGCCGGCAGCGTCGCCACGGCCACGGCGACCGGTACGAAGAAGCGCCATGCCTGCGAGACCGACGGCAAGTCGACGGCGTTCAGCTTCAAGGACTCCACCGGCGAGATCAAAACCTTCGTCCTGCACGGCGTCAAGGGCGTCAAGGGCGAGCTCCCCGAGGCCACGGTGCAGAAGATCCTGGGCACGATCCGCCAGGTGAAGGCGGCCGGGGGGTAATCCGCTCCGGCGCGGCGGGCTCCCCGCTCTCAACCGATGCCGAACGCCCCGGCGGGCGGCTCCGGCGAATCCTGTGCTTCGGCGTCCCGCACCGGCCGGGCGTCCCCGGCGAGCCGTACCAGCGCGGGCCCGTACTCGACCCGGGCGGGGAAGGCGTCCGCCGCGGTGCGCCGGGCCAGGGTCGCCGTGTCGAGGGGCGCATGGGACGCGACGAGCAGCACATTGCCGAAACGGCGCCCCCGCAGCACGGCGGGCTCCGCGATCAGCGCCAGTTCGCCGAAGACGGCGGCGAAGGTGGCGAGCTGGGAGCGGAGGAAGCCGAAGGGCGCGCCGTCGGCGAGGTTGGCCGCGTACACCCCGCCGGGCCGCAGGACCCGCTCCGCGGCCCGGGCGAACTCGACGGACGTGAGGTGCGCGGGCACCCGCGACCCTCCGAAGACATCGGCGACGAGGACGTCGGCGCTGTCCGGCGGGGCCGCTTCGACATGGGTGCGGGCGTCGGCCGCATGGACCGTGATCCCCGATCCGGCGGGCAGCGGCAGATACTCGGTGACCAGCTCCAGCAGCCCGCGGTCGGCCTCCACCACGTCCTGCCGGGATCCGGGCCTGGTCGCGGCGGCGTAACGCGGCAGGGTCAGTGCGCCCCCGCCGAGGTGGAGCAGGTCGAGCGGGGCACCCGCCGGGGCGCAGGAGTCGAGCAGGTGCGCGATCCGGCGGGTGTACTCGAACTCCAGGTAGGTGGGGTCGTCGAGGTCGACGTACGACTGCGGGGCGCCGTCGACGGTCAGCAGCCGCGCCCGTTCCCGGTCGACGTCGGGCAGGAGCCGGGCGAAGCCGTGGTCGACGGCCCGTGCGACGGGTATCGCCTCGGCCGGTCCGGGGTGTCGGTTGTTCTCCACTCCCCCATTGTCGGTGCCGCGGGAGCAGGGCCGGACCGGGCTCCGTACGGGGTGGTACGGAGCCCGGCCTGCCGCGCCCCCTCAGAGCAGCTCGGTCACCGTGCCCGCGCCGACGGTACGGCCGCCCTCGCGGATCGCGAAGCCGAGACCCGCCTCCAGCGGGACGTCCCGGCCCAGCTCGACGGTCATGGCGACCGTCTCCCCGGGGCGTGCGACGCCCTGCTCACCGAGGTCGATGTCCCCGACGACGTCCGCGGTGCGGAGGTAGAACTGCGGCCGGTAGCCGGTGGCGACCGGTGTGGTCCTGCCGCCCTCGCGCCCGGAGAGCAGATAGACGCGCGCCGTGAAGCGCCGGCCCGGGGTGGCACTGCCCGGTGCGACGACGACATGGCCCCGGCGGACCGCGTCGCGTTGGAGTCCGCGCAGCAGCAGCGCCACGCTGTCCCCGGCCTCGGCGTACTCCATCGGCTTGCCGAAGGTCTCCACGCCGGTGACGACGGTCTCGGTGTCCGCGCCCAGCACCTGGACCCGGTCGCCGACGCGCACGGTTCCGCGCTCGACGGCGCCGGTCACGACCGTGCCGCGCCCGGTGATGGTGAGGACGTTCTCCACCGGCATCAGGAACGGCGCGTCCGTGTAGCGGACCGGCAGGGGCACATAGGTGTCGACCGCGTCGAGGAGCGCCTCGACGGCACCCGTCCAGCGCGGGTCGCCCTCCAGGGCACGGAGTCCCGAGACCCGGACGACGGGCGCGGCGTCGCCGCCGTAGCCGTGCCGGGTGAGCAGTTCGCGGACCTCCAGCTCCACCAGGTCCGTCAGCTCGTCGTCGCCCGCGTCGGCCATGGTGATCGCGGTGACGATGTGGTCGACGCCGACCTGGCGCGCGAGGAGGACGTGCTCGGCGGTCTGCGGCATGACGCCGTCGAGCGCGGAGACCACGAGGATCGCCCCGTCGAGCTGGGCCGCGCCGGTGATCATGTTCTTGACGTAGTCGGCGTGGCCGGGCATGTCGACATGGGCGTAGTGGCGGGTGTCGGTCTCGTACTCGACGTGCGCGATGTTGATGGTGATACCGCGCGCCGCCTCCTCGGGCGCCTTGTCGATCCGGTCGAAGGGCACGAAGCCGCTGCCGGTGCCGCGGTCGCTGAGGACCTTGGTGATGGCGGCGGTCAAGGTGGTCTTGCCGTGGTCGACGTGCCCCATGGTGCCGATGTTGAGATGCGGCTTGGTGCGTACGTAAGCGGTCTTGGCCATGTGTGATCGTCCTCGAAGCTCAGGAGGTGTGGTGTGGAACGGGACCCCTGGGGCCTGCCGACCCTCCCCCTTGGGGGTCCCACCGGACGATCCGGGAAGGGTCAGCTTCGGGCGCCGTCGGCGACGAGGATCACGGCAGCCCTCACCGTCGCCGCGACAAGGCAGCGATCAGGGGAGAGGGCGGGCCGGAACATGGGTCGATCATGGCGGAGACGGCCCCCGGCGGTCGACCGGTTTTCCCCGGACGCGCCCGGACGCGCATCCCACTCCTCCCACCACCGGACCCGCACCGCACCGCCGGACCCGCACCGCGCCACCGGCCGTCACGCGCCTCACGGCTCACGGCTCACGGCTCACGGCTCACGGCTCACGGCTCACGGCTCACGGCTCACGGCTCACGGCTCACGGCTCACGGCTCACGGCGACCATGCCCCGGCGCCGCGCCTGCTCCCGCCGATCGCGCCGGGAAGTGAGGCGCCCGTTACGGCGCCTTGACGGCCGCGTCGGTTACGCTCCCCGGATGTTCGAACCCGCGCCCGGGCCCGTCACGGGCCCCCGGCCCGCCGTCGCCCTCGCCGCCCGCTGCGGCAGGGCACTCCTCTCCCCGTGGTCGAAGCTGTCGCTGCTGGCGCTGGTGCTGCTGTCGGCGGGTGCGCTGGTGCTGCTGTACGAGCCGCAGCGGGTGCTGGCCGACGGTTGGCCGCCGTTCGAGCTGAGCGGTCCGGCCGCGGTCGTCCTCTTCGCCGCGGCGTACGGGGCGTGTACGGCGGCCTTCGTCCCCCGGCCGCTGCTGAATCTGGCCGCGGGGGCGCTCTTCGGCTCCCAGGCCGGACTGGTCGCGGCACTCTCGGGCACGGTGCTCGGCGCGGGCATCGCGTTCACCCTCGGCCGGCTGCTCGGGCAGGACGCGCTCCGCCCGCTGCTGCGGGGCCGCTGGCTGAAGGCGGCGGACCACCAGTTCAGTGCGCACGGCTTCCGTTCGATGCTGGGCGTGCGGCTGTTCCCCGGGGTGCCGTTCGCGGCGGCCAACTACTGCGCCGCGGTGTCCCGGATGGGCTACACACCGTTCCTGCTGGCGACGGCCATCGGGTCGATCCCCAACACCGCGGCGTATGTGATCGCGGGCAGCCGGGCGGGTTCGCCGACCTCCCCCGCCTTCCTGGTGTCGACCGGGTTCATCGTCGTCACCGGAGTGGTGGCGAGCATCGTCGCCTGGCGCAAACGCCATCGCCTGCGCGGGAACTGACTCCGGGCACCAACCCGGGAATTAACCGGACGTTCACCCCTTAGGGTGCATGCGCGTACATCTCGCTGCGGGAGGGTACTCTTCCTGCCCATCGGCGCAGGAACGGACACCGTGCGCCCCGGAACGCTCCGGGGCCGCCGGATCGCGGACTCTCCCTTGGGTGGCGTACTTCTTCATGTCGTGGTTTGAATCCCTGATCCTCGGACTCGTGCAGGGCCTGACCGAGTTTCTGCCCATCTCGTCGAGCGCCCATCTGCGGCTCACGGCCGCCTTCGCGGGCTGGGAGGATCCGGGTGCGGCGTTCACCGCGATCACCCAGATCGGCACCGAGACGGCGGTACTGATCTACTTCCGCGCGGATATCGCCAGAATCGTCTCGGCGTGGTTCCGGTCCCTGACGGACAAGGCGATGCGCGCCGACCACGACGCGCAGATGGGCTGGCTGGTCATCGTCGGCTCGATTCCCATCGGAGTCCTCGGCATCACCCTCAAGGACCAGATCGAAGGCCCCTTCCGCGATCTGCGGCTGATTGCGACGACCCTGATCGTGATGGGCATCGTCCTGGGCGTCGCCGACCGGCTCGCGGCCCGCGACGAGACCGGCGGCCGGCACCGGGCCGCCAAACAGCGCAAGACGCTCAGGGAACTGAACGTCAGGGACGGTCTGATCTACGGCTTCTGCCAGGCGATGGCACTGATTCCCGGCGTCTCCCGGTCGGGTGCCACGATCAGCGGCGGTCTGCTGATGGGCTACACCCGCGAGTCGGCGGCGCGTTACTCGTTCCTCCTCGCCATCCCGGCCGTTCTGGCCTCCGGTGCCTACGAGTTGAAGGACGCGGGCGAAGGCCATGTCTCCTGGGGGCCGACGATCTTCGCCACCGTGGTCGCCTTTTTTGTGGGATATGCAGTTATCGCATGGTTCATGAAATTCATCACGACCAAGAGCTTCATGCCGTTCGTGATCTACCGCATCCTGCTGGGCCTTCTGATCTTCGCCCTGGTCGGAGCCGGTGTCCTCAGCCCCCACGCGGGTGAGTCCGGAAGCTGACGGAGGCCCCCGGGAGGGGCCCGCAGAGCCGGAGAGGGCATCGAAACCCGCTCATAGGCGAGGGCAACCGATGACATTCGTCACGGCACTCGGTGCCAAGCGGCAGGCAACCGTCATGCGCTACCCGGTGTTCGCCCTGTTCAAACCGGATACCCCGGGCGCTCGGGAAGCACTGAAGTCGGCCAAGGCGGCGCTCCGGGCGTGCAGCAGGGGTTCACGACCGCCCGGCAGGCCGTAATCTGGAGCCATGTCGCCCCTTCAACGCGAGTCCGAGGCTGTCACGCCGTCGGCGCCCGTCCAGTCCGCCGCCGAGCTCAACGCCCGTATCCGGGAGCTGTGGGCCGACGGACGGCTGCCCGAGGAGCGGCGCGGGGAGTACGAGGCGCTGGTCCTGAAGTGGGCGACGACGCTGGAGCACATCGAGCGCGCCGCCTGAGCGGCCGGGCGGCGGACCGCCGTCCGGGCCCTGTCGGCCGTGCGGCCCGCGGGCGGCTAGCCTTGTTCGCACGATGAACCGTCTGACCACGCCCTGGGGCGATCTCGCCCTCACCCGTTTTCCCGAGGACCCGCGCGACCCCCTTCGCGCCTGGGACGCCGCCGACGAGTATCTGCTGCGGCACCTCGCCGAACAGGGCACGGACCTCTCGGGGGAACTGGTCGTCCTGGGTGACCGGTGGGGCGCGCTGACCGTCTCGCTCGCCGCGCACCGTCCCGTACAGATCACCGACTCCTTCCTG
This sequence comes from Streptomyces tsukubensis, assembly GCF_003932715.1. NCBI lineage: Bacteria > Bacillati > Actinomycetota > Actinomycetes > Kitasatosporales > Streptomycetaceae > Streptomyces > Streptomyces tsukubensis. Next base: position 1,078,349 of record NZ_CP020700.1, read on the forward strand.
GGGCAGCGGGCGACCGCCGTCAATCTGGCGCGCAACGGCGCGACGGAGGGCGCGGCCGTGCTGCGGAGCGTGCGCGACACCCCGCCGGAGCGGATCGACGTACTGCTGGTACGGGTCCCCAAGAGCCTGGCGCTGCTGGAGGACCAGCTGCACCGGCTGGCGCCCGCCGTCCACGAGGGCACGGTCGTCGTCGGCACCGGCATGGCCGCCGAGATCCACACCTCCACCCTGAAACTGTTCGAGCGGATCATCGGCCCGACGCGGACGTCCCTCGCGGTGCGCAAGGCGCGGCTGATCTTCTGTACACCCGACCTCTCGCTGCCGCGGACGCCCGGCCCCTGGCCGCTGCGGTACGACCTGCCGGACGATATCGGCGTCATGGCGGGCCGTACGGTCACGAACCACGCGGGCGTCTTCTGCGCCGACCGGCTCGACATCGGCACCCGCTTCTTCCTCGGCCGGCTCCCGGTTCCGCGCGGTCCGGTCCACGTCGTCGACCTGGGCTGCGGCAACGGTGTGGTCGGTACGGCCGCGGCGCTGGCCGGTCCCGAGGCATCGGTGACCTTCGTCGACGAATCGTTCTCCGCCGTCGCCTCGGCCGAGGCGACGTACCGCGACAACGTTCCCGGGGGCGGTGGCGCGGCCGCGTTCACCGTCGGCGACGGACTCTCCGGGCTGGCGGACTCCTCCGCCGATCTGGTGCTGTGCAATCCGCCCTTCCACAGCCACCGGGCGACCACGGACACCACCGCGCGCCGGATGTTCACCGACGCCCGGCGGGTGCTGCGGCCCGGCGGCGAGCTGTGGGTGGTCGGCAACCGCCATCTGGGCTACCACGTCACCCTGCGCCGTATCTTCGGCGGCTGCGAGGTGGTGGCGGGCCATCCGAAGTTCGTGGTGCTGCGGGCGGCCGCGAAGGCCGCTCCGCTCCGCCGTTTGCGTGCCGGGACGCGCTGACGGACCCGCACGGGTCTTGGCCCCGGGGGAAAGCTGCCGGACACTGACCCGATGACGCAGCGCGTGGATCTTTCGACCGTGATGGACCGGCTGGCCATCGACGATCTGGTCACGGAGTACGCGGTGGCCGTGGACGACGGGGACTGGACCGCCTATCGGGCCCTGTTCACCGACGACGGCCGGGCCGACTACCGCTCATCGGGCGGTATCGAGGGCCCGGTGTCCGAGGTCGCCGTCTGGATGGCCGATGCCGTGGCCCGGTTCTCCGTACGGCAGCACCTCATCGTCAACCGGCGGGTGAGCATCGAGGATCTGGGCGGCTGGCCCGGCGACCGGGCGGAGGTACGGGCCGACTACGTCTGTCCGATGCGGCTCGGCCCGGACGAGGACCTGGTGAGCGGCGGCCGGTACGCATTCGCCCTGGCCAGGACCGGCGGCGGCTGGAGGCTGCGCGGGGTGGTCGTCGAGGAGAGGTGGCGGCGCGGGCCCGGGTGAGCCCGCGGGCGCCGCCCGGACGGACCCGGGCGGCTGCCGTCGGCGTCCGGGTCAGCCGGCCTGTTCGAGGGCCCGGACGACGATCTGTTCGCACAGTTCGTGGGTCCGCAGGGCATCCCGGGCGCTGAGCACCTTGCCCGCGCGGACCGCGTCGAGGAAGCCCAGGACCGCCTGCTCCAGACCGCGCTGGCGGGCGACCGGCACCCAGTCGCCGCGACGGCGCACGCTGGGCTGCCCCTTGTGGTCGATCACCTCGGCCAGATTGCGGACCTCGCGCTTGGAGTCCTGGCCGGAGACCTCCAGGATCTCCTCGGTGGAGCCGCTCAGGTGGTTCATCGTGCCGATGGCGGTGAAGCCGTCGCCGGAGAGCTGGAGCACGACGTGGTGCATCAGCCCGCCGTCTATCCGGGCCCGGACGTCGGTGTGGGTGACGGTGCCGGGGACGAGGAAGCGCAGGGTGTCGACGACGTGGATGAAATCGTCGAAGACGAAGGTGCGCGGGTCCTCCGGGAGGCCGATGCGGTTCTTCTGCATCAGGATCAGCTCGCGCGGATGCTCCAGGCACTGGGCGTAGCCGGGCGCGAGACGGCGGTTGAAGCCGACGGTCAGGGAGACCCCGCGGGACTCGGCCAGCTCCACCACCCGCCGCGCCTCGGCGTAGTCGTACGCGATCGGCTTGTCGACATAGGTGGGGATACCGGCCTCCAGCAGGGCCGTGACGATCTCCGGGTGGACCGCGGTCGGGGCGTGGACGAACGCGGCGTCCGGCCCCGCCGCGATCAGGGAGTCCAGGTCGGTGTGGCGGGCCGGGTCCGGGATGCGGTAGGTGTCACCGGTCCGGGCGAGGGTGTCGGCACTGCGGGTCTGCAGATGCAGTTCGACCCCGGGCAGGGTGCCCAGGACCGGGAGGTACGCCTTCTGCGCGATATCGCCGAGACCGATGCAGCCGACCTTCACTGAGCCTCCTGGTGCTGTCGCCGTCCGCCCTGGTGCGGGCCGGTTCAGCATACGTGCGGCGCGGCGGCCGCCAGTCGGCGATTCCGTCGAAGGCCCGGACCGCGGCCCCGGGGCCCAGAAGGGCGGTGAGGGCCATCAGACCGTCCCGGAGGGCGACCGCCGGGCGGCTGTGCAGGGAGTGGAGGCGGAACACGCGGGCGGCGCGGCGGACGATGCGGGACGTGCGGGGCAGCCGGTCGGCGGTGTACGCGGCGAGGCCGGCGCCCAGGTCGGCGCCGGCGCAGTGGTGGGCGAGGACGACGGCGTCCTCCACGGCCTGGTTGCCGCCCTGGCCGAGTGAGGGTGCCATGGCGTGGGCCGCGTCTCCGACGAGGACGGTACGGCCGCGGTGGAAGGCGGGCAGCGGATCGGTCATCTGGTGGACGTCGTGGCGGAGGACACCCTCCGGGGCCGCGGCGGCGATCAGCCGTGGAATCGGGTCGTGCCAGTCGCCGTAGCGGCGCAGCAGCTCGGCCCGTTCGTCGTCGGCGCGTTCGCCCTCGGGCGCCACGGCCGCCGCATAGGCGTAGATCCGGCCGTCCTTCAGGAGATGGCTGCCCCAGATACGGCCGGCGCCCCAGGTCTCGTGGGGCTGGAACCCGTCAACGCCGCAGCCGCCGCAGCCGCCGCAGGCGCTGCAGGCGCCGGGGACGACGATGCGCCAGGTGGTGAGACCGGAGTAGCGGGGTCCGGGGTGGTCGGGGAAGAGGACCCGGCGTACGGCGGAGTGGATGCCGTCGGCACCGACCACGAGTTCGGCCTCGATCCCGGTCTCCGGCCCGGCCCCGGGTCCGGTCCCGGCGGGTCCGGTCGCGGTGGCCGGTCCGGTCCCGTCGTACCGGACGGCGACCCGTGCGGGACGCCCGCCGGCCGCTCCGGGGTCGACGAGCCGGGCGGGGCTGCCGGTGCGCACGGTGCCGTCCGGCAGCCCGCTCAGGAGCCGTTCGATCAGGGTGGCCCGGTGCAGCAGCACGACGGGGCCGCCGAACCGGGCGGCCAGTGCTTCGCTGTTCATCCGGGTGAGCCACCGGCCGCCGGGGTTGCGCAGTCCCCCGTCGCCCTGCCAGGCGGCCAGGGAGCGGATCTCGTCGCCCAGCCCCACCGTGTCGAGGGCCCGCTGCGCGTTGGGGGCGAGGGCGATCCCGGCCCCGACCGGGTCGAGGGAGGGAGCCCGCTCCAGGACGGTGACCTGCCAGCCGTCCCGGTGGAGGGCGACGGCCGCGGTCAGCCCTCCGATTCCGCCGCCGATCACGACGGCACGCTGCTTCGTCATGGGCACCCCTCCGTTCAACTACATCTGTAGTGACGGCATCAACGCTACTACATATGTAGTGCGGGCGGTAGATTGGGTCGTATGACACGACCCATCGCCTCCGGACCTTCCGGGGCCGGACCTGCGGCGACCCGCGCCGAGCTGATTGCCGACACCGCCCTGCGGCTGCTGGCGGAGCGCGGGATGCGCGGGCTCACCCACCGGGCCGTGGACGAGGTCGCCGGACTTCCCCAGGGCTCCACATCGAACGGCGCCCGCACCCGGCTCGCCCTGCTGGAACTGGCCGTACGGCGGCTGGCCGAACGGGAGGCGGAGGTGCTCGGCATGACCGGTCTCCCGGGGCCGGGCAGCGGACTCGCGGCGTTCGCCGACGCCTTCGCGCTCGCCGTGCACCGCTATCTGACCGGCCACCGCCAACTGGTCGTGGCCCGGTACGAACTGGCCCTGGAGGCCACCCGCCGCCCCGAACTGCGCGCCGTCTACGATGCCGCGGGCGGCCGGATGCGCGCCCCGCTGATCGCCCTGATGGCCGGGGCGGGGTCGGCCGCACCGGAACGGCACGCGCTGTCCCTGATCGCCTGGGCGGACGGGCTGATGTTCACCTGTGCGGCGGGCTCGTACCACGATGCGGTCCCGAGCCGGGAGGACCTCAGGACCGGCTTCGGGGAGCTTCTGCACGGCATGCTCACACCCCCGGAGCCCGCCCCGGGGCCCCCGCCGACCCCCTGAACGGCCGGGGCGGGCCCGGTACCCGCCCCCGAGCACCCGCCCGCTGTCACTCGTACGGAGCAACGTGCGCGCGTACGGCTCCGTACGCGCCCCCGGGCCCAGCAGAGTGGCGACCGTGCCGCGAACGACGAACGCCACCGCCGCCCTGACCGCGCTGACGGTCTGGGCCGTCCTCGGTCTCAGCGTCACCGGCTGTGTGACGGTGGCCCCGCAGCGCTCCGCGGAGCCCGCGCCCCCACCGCCCACCAGTGCGCCGCCGCCCCCCGTCGTACACCCCCAGATCGTCCGTCAGCCGGCGCTGGAGTCGCTGGTCCGGCCGTCCGGACCGGCGCCGTCGCCGAGCGCGTCGCGGACCGTGCGCCCGGCGGCTCCCCCGCCCCGGACGGAGCGCCGGCGGCCGCCCGCCGCCACCCCGGAGCGCCCACGGCACCGCCCCGTGCAGCCACCGCGCCGGCCCGTTCCCGCGGTACGGCCGGGGTCCGTCCCGGACGTCTGCGGACTGGCCGAGTCCTACGGCAGCTGGAGCCGGAACAGCGCCCAGGCCAGGATCTGCCGGGACGCCGCCCGCTACTGAGCCCGGCCCGTACGGATCACCCGAGCGGGCCGCCCGGGTCGAGCTGCCGCGCCAGCGCGTCGATTCCGGTACGGATCCGCCGTCCATGACCGTCGTCTCCGCCGAGGGCGTCCAGCGCGCCGCGGGCCCGGGCCAGATGGAGCCGGGCCGCCTCCGGGTGGTGCAGCCGCAGATAGCCCACGGCGAGGTCGAGATGGAGCGCGGGGCCGAGCGCGCGCAGGGCCTGCGCGGCCTCCGGGGACGCCTTCCCGGCCCGGCCCGCGTCGGCCGCGGCGAGGGCCCGCAGATCCCAGGCGAGGGCATCGCCCGGATCGTCCTGCGCATCTGCGAGATAGCGGGCGAGCGTACAGCGGTGGAGCGCCTCGCCGCCGTCGCCGAGTTCGGACCAGAGCGCGGCGAAGCGGTTCCGGGCCTCTTCGCGGTCGCCGGCGTGGAGCAGCATGGCGGCCTGCCCGATCCGGGTCGTCAGGGCATCGTCGAACGCCTGTTGCTGGGTCACCGCGGCCTCCCGCGTCGGTGCGGCGCCGGGGTGGCGGCTCCCGCCCCGGCGGTGGCGCTGATTCCGCCGGGAGCGACGCTAACCGCAGACCGTACGAATCCGTGTCAGGCCGGGCCCTGCGGCCCGGTCCGGCACCGGGCGCGCCCGGTGCCGGACAGCCGGACGTCGCCGCCGCTTCCCCCCGTCGGCCGCCGGCCGCCCCGGCACGGCCTCCGGCCCGCATCCGGGGTCCCGGATGGGGGCCGGAGGCAGCAGGTCAGCCCAGGTTCGGGATGCGCCAGTCGATCGGCTCGTGCCCCTGCGCCGCGACCGCCGCGTTGATCTGCGTGAACGGCTGGGATCCGAAGAACTTCTTGGCCGACAGCGGCGACGGGTGCGCGCCCTTGACGACCACGTGCCGGGTCTCGTCGATCAGCGGCAGCTTCTTCTGCGCGTAGTTCCCCCAGAGGACGAAGACCGCGGGATCGGGCCGCTCGGCCACGGCCCGGATGACCGCGTCCGTCACCTTCTCCCAGCCCTTGCCCTTGTGGGAGTTGGCCTCACCGGCCCGGACCGTCAGCACGGCGTTGAGCAGCAGCACCCCCTGCTGGGCCCAGGGCATCAGATAGCCGTTGTCCGGGACGGGCAGCCCGAGCTCCGCCGCCATCTCCTTGTAGATGTTCCGCAGGGACGGCGGAATCTTGACGCCCGGCCGGACCGAGAAGCACAGCCCGTGGCCCTGCCCCTCGCCGTGGTAGGGGTCCTGGCCGAGGATGAGGACCTTGACCTTCTCGTACGGAGTGGCCTCCAGGGCGGCGAAGACCTCCTCACGGGGCGGATAGACCGGCCCCCGGGCCCGCTCCTCCTCGACGAACTCGGTCAGCTCCTTGAAATAGGGCTTCTGCAGCTCGTCGCCGAGGACGCCGCGCCAGGACTCGGGCAGCAGGTCGGTGTCGGTCACGTCAAGAACCTCCGGAATGCGTTGCGTTGCCGAGCACAGAACCTACCGGGACCCACTGACAACGGGTCCGGCCGCCCGGTCTTCAGCGCCTCCGGACACCCCGGATCCTCACCACTTGCCCTTGCGGAACAGCTCCCAGACCTGCATCACGGTCTGCGGGTCGAGGGCCCGCTCGGCGCCGCCGATCTCCGCCGTGGTGGCGAGGTACAGCTTGCCCTGCCAGAGCGGCAGCAGCCGGACGTCGGCGGCCATGATCTGCTGGGCCCGGTGGAACTGGCGGGCGACCGCACCCCGGTCGACCTCCTGCCTCGACTGCGGCAGCAGCTTCTCGGTGATCTCCGCGTTCCGGTACGGCGTGTTCAGGGCGTTCCGCTCGCCGACGAAGGGGGCGATGAAGTTGTCCGGGTCGGGGAAGTCGGGGAACCAGCCGCGCCCGAAGACCGGGTACTGCCCGGCCGAGTACCCCTTCTGGAACTCGGCCCACGGCTTGCCCCGTACGGTCACCCGGAACAGCCCCGAGGTGTCCAGCTGCTTCTTGATCTCCGCGAACTCGGCCTCCGTCGAGGAGCCGTAGCGGTCGGTGGCGTACCACAGCTCCAGCGGCACGGGCTCGTCGATCCCCGCGTCTTCGAGGATCTTCCGGGCCTTGTCCCGGTCCGGCTCGCCGTAGACGTCGAAGAACTGGCCGGTGTGTCCGGCGATCCCCTTGGGGACCATCGAGTAGAGCGGCTCGGCCGTGCCGCGGTAGACCGTGCGGACGAGCTTTCCCCGGTCGATGAGCTGGGCTATCGCCCGGCGCACGGCGAGCTTTCCGGCCACCGGGTCGGCGGCGTTGAAGACCAGGTAGCGGATGTCCGCACCGACCGACTCCACCAGCCGGAGATTCTTGTGCTGGGGCAGCCCGTCCTGGAACTTGCCGACCTCGGGCGCGCTCAGTCCGCGGTAGGTCACGTCGATCTTCCGGTCCTCCAGCGCCTTGACCATCGTGGCCGAGTCCTTGAAGTACCGGATGGTCACGGAATCGTTCCTGCGCTGGGCGAACCCCTTGTACGAACCGTTCCTGTCCAGCTCGGCCCGGTCGCCCTTGGCGTACTTCTTGAGGACGTACGGCCCCGATCCCGTGAGCTTTCCGTCGGTGCGCAGCTCATCGGCGGGGTACTCGCCCGGCGGGACCAGCGAGAGCGCGGGCGTGGCCAGGATGAACGGGAAGGTGGCGTCGGGGACCTTCAGCCGGAAGGTGACGCTCCGGCTCCCGCTGGTCTCCACCGAGGCCAGGGAGCCCAGCAGCGCCTGCGGCCCCTGCTTCGAGTTGATCGTACGGATCCGGTCCACCGTGTGCTTGACGGCCCTGGCGTCCAGCTTCTCCCCGTTGGAGAAGGTCAGGTCCTTGCGGAGTTCGCAGGTGTACGTCCTGTTGGCCGCGTCGCTGAACTTGCACTCCGCGGCGTCGGGCTGCGGAGTCGTGCTCCCGGTCGGAAAGCTGAGCAGCGTCTGGAAGACGTTCCGGTACAGCTCCCAGGAGCCGTCGTAGGCGGCGGCGGGGTCGAGCGTCGACGGCTCGCTGACCGTTCCGACGGTGACGTTCCCCTTGCCGTCGGCCTCGGCGTCGGTGAACACGCCGCATCCCGCGAGCAGGGAGATGGACGCCAGGGCCCCGGCGCCTCGCAGAGAGTTCCGGTAGAACACGTGCGCACGCTCCTCTTTCGGCCGCGATCCGGCGGACCCTACCGCAGTGCCCCACCGGGGTCGGATCCGGATCCCGGCAGGGCACTTGATCGGTCGGCGCCGCTCGGCGCGATGTACCTCAATGCACTCCGGCTGTGAGGAAGATACCTCCGTCGACCACGAGCGTCTGCCCCGTGATCCAGTCCGATTGCGAAGAAGTGAGAAAAGCTGCCGCGCCTCCGATGTCCTCGGGCACACCGAGCCTGCCGAGCGGGTACTCGGCGGCCGCCTCGGCCTCCCGGCCCTCGTACAGCGCCCGGGCGAACCGTGTCCTGACGACGGCCGGGGCGATGGCGTTGACCCGTACCCCGGGAGCGAATTCATGGGCGAGCTGCACGGTCAGATTGACCATGGCCGCCTTGCTCATCCCGTACGCGCCGACGAGCGGCGACGGGGCGAGCCCGGCGACGGACGAGATGTTGACGATCGCCCCGCCGTGCTCGCGCTGCCAGGCGTGCCAGGTCTGCTGCGCGAAGCCGAGCGCGGAGATCACATTGGTGTCGTACACCTTGCGGACGACCCCGAGGTCCAGATCCGCGAGCGGTCCGTAGACCGGGTTGGTGCCCGCGTTGTTGACGAGGAAGTCGATTCGGCCGAAGGCCTCCATCGTGCGGGCCACGGCCGTGACGCGGTGCTCGTCGTCATGGGCCTTGCCCGCGACGGCGATCACCCGGTCCGGGCCGAGCCGCGCCACGGCGTCCCGCAGCGCGTCCTCGCCGCGGCCGGTGATGCAGACCCGGTCGCCGCGCGCGACCAGCGCTTCGGCGACCGCGTATCCGATACCCCGGCTGGCGCCGGTGACCAGGGCGACCCGTCCGCTGTCGGCCGCCGGTCCCTCGTTCGTTGCGCTCTCCACGGCCCGCCCCCGTCAGTCGAGCGGTCCGCCGGCCACGTACAGCACCTGTCCCGAGACGAAGCCCGTGTCGTCGGCGGCGAAGAAGGCGATCGCCCCGGCGACGTCCTCCGGACGGCCGACGCGCTGGACCGGGATCTGGGTGGCCGCGGCCGCCTGGAAGTCCTCGAAGTCCATCCCGACCCGGGCGGCGGTCTGCGCGGTCATCTCGGTGGCGATGAATCCGGGGGCGACGGCGTTCGCGGTGATGCCGAACTTGCCGAGCTCCTTGGCGAGGGTCTTGGTGAACCCCTGGAGTCCGGCCTTCACGGCCGAGTAGTTGGCCTGGCCCCGGTTGCCGAGGGCCGACGACGACGAGAGCGAGACGATCCGCCCGAAACCGGCGTCCACCATGTGCTTCTGGCACGCCCGTGCCATCAGGAAGGCGCCCTTGAGGTGCACGTTCATCACCGTGTCCCAGTCGGACTCGGTCATTTTGAAGAGCAGGTTGTCCCGCAGGACGCCCGCGTTGTTGACGAGGACGACCGGCGGACCGAGTTCGGCGGCGATCCGTTCGACGGCGGCCTCGACCGCGGCGGCGTCGGAGACGTCGCAGCCGACGGCGAGCGCCCGGCCGCCGGCCGAGGTGATCTTCTCGACGGTCTCGGCGCACGCCGCTTCGTCGAGGTCGAGTACGGCGACGGCGCGGCCGTCGGCCGCCAGCCTGACCGCGGTGGCCGCGCCGATGCCGCGCGCGGCTCCGGTCACGACGGCTACGCGCTGCTCGGTGGTGGACATGCTGCTTCTCCTCGCCCTGGGTGGGGGCTCGCCCGGGATGCCCCGGACCGGGTTCCGTCCCCTGTCCGAGGCGTACGACGCCCGAGTGAGCGACCGCTTAGTACCATTCCGCAGACGTGACGCTAGAAGCAGCGGCACCCGGTGTCAACGGTCACCCGGAGGTGCGGCGCACGGCCGGGTGACCGTCGGCACCGGGTCGGCTCACCGCACCAGCAGTTCGTGGAGGCGCGCCAGTTCGGCCGCGGGGTCGGCGGTCAGACCCGTGTGCACCGGGCCCGGCTGGACGACCGTGGAACGGGGCGCCACCAGCCAGCGGAAGCGGCGGCCTGCATCGTCCCCGGCGGCCTGACCGGCGCCCGCGCCGCCGCCGCAGACGCCTTCGACGGCGTGCAGGGCCGCGCGTACCCCCGTCGTATCGGCGTCCGGGTCGAGGGCCTTCAGCTTCACCTCGTCCAGATGGGTGAGCGCGCCGACGAAGGACCGGGCCCGGCAGTACAGCACGACGCCCGCGTTGAAGTACTCCCCGCGCTCGACCCGCGGGACCACCCGCAGCAGCGCGTACTCGAAGACGACCCGCCCGCTCATGCGTCCGCGCCTTCCGTGCCGGTGCCCGCCGGGCGCTCGCCGCCGCCGGTGACCGGGAGCCGGCCGACCAGCCAGCCGGGCGCCTGCGAGGGCCGGGGTTTCGAGGGTTCGTTCAACGTGATCCGTTCATGGATGGTCGCGGCGCGCGGCAGCAGGGCGGCGACATAGGCGCGGCGCAGCTCGTCCGTGGTGTCGAAGCCGGGCTCGTCGACCAGCCATTCGTCCGGCACCTCGGCCGTGACCTCGGTCAGCAGCTCCTCGGTGACGAGGGGGGCGAGTTCGGCGGCGGCAGCGGCGACGTCCGGCCGGAAGGGGGCGAGGGCGTGGTCGGAGGCGTCGTACGGCTTGGCCGCGGATGCGGCGGCCCCCGGCCAGTTGTGGTGCCAGATCATGGTCGCGCCGTGGTCGATGAGCCAGAGGTCGCCGTGCCACACCAGCATATTGGGGTTGCGCCACGACCGGTCGACGTTGTTGATCACGGCGTCGAACCAGACGACCCGGCCGGCCTCGGCCGGGTCCACCTCGTAGGCGAGCGGGTCGAAGCCGATGGACCCGGGCAGATAGTCCATGCCCAGATTGAGCCCGCCGCTGGCCTTGAGCAGCTCCTGCACCTCCTGGTCGGGTTCGCCGAGCCCGATGACCGGGTCGAGCTGGACGGTGACCAGCTCCGGCATCCGCAGTCCGAGCCGGCGCGCGAGCTGCCCGCAGACGACCTCGGCCACCAGCGTCTTGCGGCCCTGCCCGGCGCCGGTGAACTTGACGACGTAGGTGCCGAGGTCGTCGGCCTCGACGATCCCGGGGAGGGAACCGCCCTCCCTGAGGGGTGTGACATAGCGGGTTGCGGTGACTTCGGTCAGCATTTCCCCAGGCTATACGGCGGCTGTACGGCACGATGCCGCCACGATCCGGGGCAGGAAGGGGCGGCCCGGCCGGGCACCGGAGGCCGCGGCCGGTCCGGTGCCGCAGGGCCCGGAGGCCGTCACCCGGGCCATCACACGGTCATCACGTGTCCGTCACCGCGATCCGGTACAACCAATGCCGGTCCGCCGGGGTCCTGCTGACACCTGCCGTTGGCATGTGCATACAGATGTGGGAAAGAGGACGCATGGCTGTGAACCGGAGACTCTTCCTGGGCGGATTCACCGCGGGGGCGGTGACCGTGGCGGCGGGCACTGCGACGCCCGCTGCGGCCGCGGCGGCCCAGGGGCCGACGACGACGTTCGACGGGCCCGTGGTCGCCGAGCGCTTCAGCACGAACTCGACGGTCAACTCCGCCTTCCTGAAGACGACGTCCACGACCGAGCACGCCGCGACCGTCTACCAGGCCGGGACCTCGGGCAGCGGGGTCGCCCTGAACATCGTGTCGGACAACCCGGACAACTCGGCGGTCTACCTCACCGGCCGGGAGAAGACCCGCGGCACCCTGAAGATCTCGCACATCGGCCATGCGGACGGGTCCGACGCGGACGCCGCCGCCGTGTCCATCGACCTGAAGACGGCCGGAACCGCCACGCAGGGCATCTTCCTGACCGCCACGGACGGTGCCACGACGGGCAATCTGATCTGTCTGCGCAACAACGGCCGCGACGATTTCGTCGTCAAGGGCAGCGGACGCGTCGGCATCGGTCTGGCGGTGGGCTCCGCCCCCTGGTCCCAGCTCCATGTCGTCCAGCGGCCGGGGGCCGACTCCGCGCTGATGGTCGAGGGAGCGGTACGGATCGTCGACGCCGCGACCGTACCGACGGCGGTCGACTCCAAGGGCGGCGGCACGCTCTACGCACAGGGCGGCGAGCTGATGTGGCGCAGCGCGAACGGCAACGTCACCCGTATCGCCTCGGCCTGACCGAGCTGCGACAGGAACGGACGACGACTGTGCAACTGACACCCGAGGAACTGGTCGCGGAGTTCCATGACGCCGTCATGGAGCTGTACTTCGCCCGCAAGCGCATCGCGCATCTGGAGGCGGAGAACGAAATGCTCCGGGTACGGCCGGCGGAGGCCGGGCCGGGCAGTACGGAGCAGACGGGGGCGGCAGCCGAAACCGTGCCCTGATCCCGCCTTGCGGCGGCGCGGATCCCCCGCCCGTCCGCTGCCGGAGCGCCCCGCCGGCGCTCCGGCTCAGCGGGCCCGGACGGCCGTGACCGTGTAGTAGTCGAGGATTCCGCGCTCGTAGGCGCGCAGGAAGTTCCGCGGCCAGGTCCCCGGGTCCCACCAGCGGCTGAGCCACAGGTCCCACCCCGGCCAGACGTGCGCCCCGATCGGCTCGACGCGCACCTGCGTGAGCCCGGCCGCCGAGAAGGCGTCCGCGAGCGCCGCCACCGGCCGGGCGAGGTCCAGGCCGTTGGCGAAGGTCTCCAGCAGCTCTGCCAGTTCCCCCGGCCGGGTGGGCTCGTCGTCCACGGTGAAGAAGCTGGTCACGGCCGTACGGCCGCCGGGCCGCAGGACCCGCGCCGTCTCCTCGGCGAAGGCGGTGAGGTCCGGGAAGTGCTGGGCGGCCTCGACGCTGACGACCACGTCGTACGCATCGTCGTCCGACGGGATCTGCTCGGCGGCTCCCCGGACGAACCGCAGCCGGTCCGGCATGCGGCGGAGCAGGTCCGGGTGGAGATCGCGGGCGCGCTGCAACTGCTGCGGATGGACGTCCAGACCGGTCACCGAGGCGGGTCCGTACTCCTCCAGGGCGAGCGCGCAGCCCCGTCCGAGTCCGCAGCCCACTTCCAGGACCCGGTCCGAAGCGCGCACTGCCGCGGCGTCCAGGACGTGCCGGTAGAGATCCTGCTGGCTGCGGATCCGCTCCTGCTCCCCCGGCGGACGGGCCGGATCGGCCGCCCGCCAGTAGCCGAAGTTGATGAATCCGCCGCCGAAGATCGGCTCCGCGCCCAGATCGTCCGGGCCGTACGTCTCGCGCACCACGGAGCGCATCGGAACACCGTCCGCCACTCTTGCCTCCCTCGGAACCCGCACCCTCCCCATCATGCCCGGATCCGCCGTCCGTACCCGGGACGAAAGGCACCCCGGCCGGATCCGGAGGCGCGAATCCAAAACGGACGGTGGAGGCGCGGGCCCGGCGTTCCGCGGTTCAGTGCCGGCCGGTGCCGGATCCCGTCTCGGCGGCGGTCTTCAGATCGCGCAGCCATGCTTCGAGGCCCTGCCGGAGGATCTCGGTCGCGATCTCGGGGACCGCTTCGACCTGGGGGCCGGTGTGGGTCTCCTCGGTGGCGACCCGGACCCCGCCCGGCACCTTGGTGAAGGTCCACACATGGATGCCGTCGATGCGCAGCCCCTCGGCGGTCGCGGGGCCGGTCCACCGGATGCAGGAGCCGCGTTTGAGCTGCCCGACGGTCGAGGTGATCTCCATTTCGGTGGCGGGGGTGACCGGGTTGGGAGGTACGGGGAGGGTCCAGCGGAAGGCCGAACCCTTCCTGAAGGGGCCGTGGTCCAGGCGTTCGGCACTGGTGACGGAGCCCTTCCAGGACGGCCAGCGCGCGACATCGGTCTGGAGCTTCCAGATGGTGTGCAGCGGGGCGTCGATCACGGTCTCGGTCCGGTGGCGAACCTTCGCGCCGGGGTCGACGCCCTGGCCGCGGCAGGTGAGGGGCGCGCCGGGGCGGTCGGGGCCGGCCGCGGCGGGCGCGGCGGCGGTGCCGAGGAGGCCGAAGAGGAGGGTGGTGGTGCACAGGGCGGCGCGGATTCCGGTGCCCATGAACCCCATGAACGTAGACATGTCGTTCCCCTTGTCGGTCGTTTCGCGGGCCGGAAGGAACCCTACCGTTAACTGCTCTCGCTTTCGTTAGAAGCTATAACTGAATGAGACGGCCGGTCAACGGGTTGAGTGATAACCTCTAACGAAATCTTGGAGCCGTCACGGAGACGCCGGGAGAGGTGGCCGTCCATGGGGGACGCGGATCCGGGGACTCCCCGGGAGCGGTACCGGGCCCAAGTGCGCGCGGAGATCAAAGAACGCGCCTGGGAGCAGATCGCCGCGGCAGGGGCGTCCGCGCTCTCCCTCAACGCCATCGCCAAGCAGCTGGGCATGAGCGGCCCCGCGCTCTACCGCTACTTCGCCGGCCGCGACGATCTCATCACCGAGCTGGTCCGGGACGCGTACCGGAGCCTCGCCGACACCGTCCGTACGGCCGCCGCGGCCGGTGCCGGCCTCGCCGCGCTGGCGCACACACTGCGCGACTGGGCCCTGGCGGACCCCCAGCGGTATCTGCTCGTCTACGGCACCCCCGTTCCCGGCTACCACGCGCCCGAGGACATCACCGGCATCTCGTCCGAGATCATGGCCGTCCTTCTCGACGCCTGCGCGGCGCTCGCCCCGGCCGGGCCGCCGACACCGTTCGACAGCCATCTCGCGGACCACCGGAACTGGGCCGGCGCGCATCCCGCCCCGCCCGCGGCCCTCCATCTGGCCCTGGCCTTCTGGACCCGGGTGCACGGTCTGCTCTCCCTGGAACTCTCGGGCCACTTCGCCGGAATGGACTTCGAACCCGCCCTGTTCTTCGCGGCCGAGGTGGACGCCCTCACGGCGCGCGGCGCCTGACCCGGATCCGGCCGGGGTACCGGCCGAAACGGTGAACCTGCGCGCGACCGGGCACGTACTCCCTCGCAGAGGCCGGACGATCCTGGTGAACCCGGCCCACGGGACCGTGAGAAGAAGGAGCGCACACAGATGTCCGGATCACAGCGGGAGCCCCGCACCGTCTGCCGCAGGACCGTCGTCGCCGCGGTGGGCGGGGCCGGTCTCGCGGTCGCGCTGACGGCGTGCGGCTCGGACGACGAACCGTCCGGGAGCGGCAAGAAGGACGCCGGGAGCACCGAGGCGAGCACCGGCGGCACCTCGGGCGGTACCGACGGCGGCACCGACGGCGGCGGCAAGGTGCTGGCCAAGGTGGCCGACATCCCCGAGGGCGGGGGCAAGGTGGTCGGCGATGTGGTGATCACCCAGCCGGTGAAAGGCGAGTTCAAAGCCTTCTCGGCCAAGTGCACCCATCAGGGGTGCGCGGTGCGGAGCGTGGAGGACAACGTCATCGTCTGCCCCTGCCACGACAGCCGGTTCGACGCGTCCGACGGCAGCGTCAAGGGCGGCCCGGCTCCGCGCCCGCTGCCGCCCACCGCGGTACGGCAGGAGGGCGATTCCATCGTGCTGGCCTGATGCCCGCCCGCGGCGCGGCGGTGTCCGCCCGGGTCAGGGGGTGTGCCGGCGCCAGACGTCCAGCACCGCCCGGCAGGTGGTGACGGTGGCCACGGGCGCCAGGGTGTGACGGAGCATCGCGGGGGTGTAGTCGGCGGGCACCCCCGCGATCGCGTCCCGCGGTACGACGGCCGTATAGCCGAGGTTGACCGCGTCGAACACGGTGTTGGGTACGGCGACGTTCGCCGACACTCCGGTGATCAGGAGGGTCCGGCAGCGGAGATTGCGCAGCAGCGGGTCCAGCCCGGTCCCGGCGAGGGGCGACAGACCGTGCAGCCGCCGCACGACGAGGTCCTCGGCCGCGGCTTCGACCGGCGGCGCGGGTTCCACGGCCGGGGTGCCGGAGTGCTGCTGTACGGGGAGGCCCGCGAGAGCCCGGAAGAGCGGGGCGTTGAGGTTGGCCCCCCGCCCGTCGGGGCGGCGCTCGGCCACCGCGTGGACCACCTGGACGCCGGCCGCGCGCGCGGCGGCGGCCAGCCGGGCGATCCGGTCCAGGACTCCGGAGCGCCGCGCCTCGGCGGCGAGTTCGGGCAGGGCGCTCCGCACTCCGACGACACCGCGCTGGCATTCGACGGTGAGCAGGACGGTGGTGGCCGGGTCGAGCAGCCGGGACAGCCGGTCGCGCGCCGCGGACCCAGGCCCGGTTTCAGCCTCGGCTTCGGGCCCGGTCTTCCGCCCGTTTCCGTTTCCGTTTCCGGTTCCGCTTCCGGGTTCGGGTTTCGGTGCGCCGGACGGCATCTCGGGATCCTTCCGCCGGGTACGGGGTCACCGCGTCCACCCCGCGGCACCCTTGCGCCCCGGAGGCGTAACACCCATCCTTCCTGACACACCGTCAGACAACAAGTCCGTGCGGGCACTCCGTACGGGCCGGGAGGGGGTGGCGGCAGTGCCGGAGCAGCGCCGGCCCACGGACGCACAGCGCCGGGGGCGCCGGATCATGATGACCCCCGAGGAGACCGACGCCTTCCTCGCCGGGCAGCGGACCTGCCGGGTCGCGACCGTCTCACCGGACGGCCGCCCGCACGCCGGTGCGCTCTGGTACGTCTGGGACGGCACGTCCTTGTGGCTCTACTCCGTCGTCCGCAGCCGCCGCTGGGCCGATCTGCGGCGCGATCCCCGGATCGCGGTCCTGGTGGACGCCGGGGAGGAGTACGGCGAGCTGCGCGGTGTGGAGCTGTCGGGCACGGTGGTTCCGGTCGGGGCGTCCCCGCGGACCGGGGAGCCGTGCGCGGAGCTGCGGGAGCCGGAGATGCTGTTCGCCCGGAAGTACTTCGGCCTGGACGCGATGCCGCACGACGGGCGGCACGCCTGGCTTCGGCTCACCCCGGACGCGGTGGTGTCCTGGGACTTCCGCAAACCGGGGCGCACCGCTCCGGCCTGATCCGGGGGCGGGCCGGCCCCGGAGCCGGATCAGAGCGCCCCGGCCCGCCCCGCTCCCGGAGCCGCGCCGACGGCCGCGGCCGCGTCGGCCAGCGCCCCCACGGTCGCCCGGACGGACGGCCGCCGGTCGGCGTCGGTGCGCCACACCGCGTACACATGCCGCATCACCCGCTGGCGTACGGGAACGAGCGCGACGCCCTCCGGCACCGGACCGCGCCCCAGCCGGGGCGTGACGCAGACCCCGCAGCCTGCCGCGATCAGCGCCAGCTGGGTGTGGTGCTCGCCCGCCAGATGCGGGATGCGCGGCTCGATTCCGCGCGAGCGCAGCGTGAACGTCAGCCATTCGTGGCAGAACTCGCCCTCGGGCCACGACACCCAGTCGTCGTCGGCGAAGTCCTCCAGATCGACTTCCGCCCGGCCCGCCAGGGGGTGCCCGGCGGGCATGGCGACATCGGGCGCGTCGTCGAGCAGATGGGCCTGGGCCAGCCCGCCGGGCACGGGCAGCCGCTTGTTGCTCCAGTCGAGGACGACGGCGAGGTCGTAGTCGCCCCGGACGACTCCGCGGATACCGTCCTCGGGCTCCGTCTCGCGGGTACGCACCCGCAGGTCGGGGTGGCCGGTCCGGAGGGCGGAGAGCATGCCGGGGAACAGCCCGCGGGCCGCCGTCGGGAACGCGGCGACCTGCACCTCCCCCACCACCTGCCCGCGCTGCGCCTCGATATCGGCCTGCGCCGCTTCGACCTGGGACAGGATCCGGGCGGCGTGACCGGCGAGCAGTCGGCCCGCGTCGGTGAGCCGCACGCCGCGCCCGTTCTTGGCGAGCAGTTGCTGTCCGACCTCCCGCTCCAGCTTGGAGAGCTGCTGGGAGACGGCGGAGGTCGTGACGTGCAGCCCCTCGGCGGCGGCGCTCACCGAGCCGTGGCGGGCGAGGGCGTCCAGGGTCCGCAGGCGCTCCAGATTCAACATGTAAGAAAGGCTAATCCATGCGCGGAAGAAATTATCACTTGTGCTACGAGATTTTCGGGGCGACAGTAGACGTCATGACCACCGCCGCCCGGGCCGTTGCCGCCCCCTCCGCCGCCCTCCCGGGCGCACCCCGCCGCTCCCGGGTGGACTGGCGCCTGCGCTTCGCTTTTCTCTCCGTCGTATGGGGTTTCAGCTTTCTGCTGACCAAGGTCGGCACCTATGGGTTCGCCCCGTTCCAGGTGACCCTCGGCCGTCTCGTCTTCGGTACGGCGGTGCTGGCCGTGGCCCTCGCGGTGCGGCGGGAGGGCCTGCCGCGCGGGCGGCGGACCTGGCTGCATCTGACGGTGTCCGCATTCCTGCTGAACGCCCTGCCCTTCTCCCTCTTCGCCTACTCCCAGGAGACGATCCCCTCCGCGCTGGCCGCGATCTGCAACGCGACGTCGCCGCTGTGGGGCATGGTCCTGTCCCTGGTCGCCCTCTCCGAGGACCGGCCGACCAGGCGCCGCGTCGCCGGACTCGGCATCGGCTTCCTCGGGGTGCTCACGGTGCTCGGCGCCTGGCAGGGATTCTCCGGGATCGCCCCGGGTGGCACCGCAATGGCGCTGCTGGCCTCCCTGAGCTACCCGGTCGGCTGGATATACATCCGCCGCACGCTGGCGGGGAGCAGCCACTCGAATCTGTCGCTGACCACCGCCCAGCTGACGGTCGCCACGGTCCAGCTCGCCGTCGTCACCCCGCTGTTCGCCGGTTTCCCGACCTCGTTCCCGGTGGTGCCGCTGCTGTCCGTCGCCGCGCTCGGAGCGCTGGCCACCGGCCTCGCGATGCTCGTGCAGTACGGGCTGGTCGCCGAAATCGGTCCGACGACGGCCCAGATGGTCACCTACTTCACCCCGGTCATCGCGACGGTCGCGGGTGTGACGGTCCTCGGTGAGCATCTGAGCTGGAGCACTCCGGTGGGCGCCCTGGTGATCATCGCGGGCGCGGCGCTCAGCCAGTCCCGCCCCAGGGCCCGGGCCCGGACTGCGGCACCGGTGGCGCGGGGCGGCCCCTCCGTCCCACCACCGGTCCAGCCCGCCGTCTCGCCCTCCGTCTCGCCCTCCGTCCCGTCCGCCCGGGGCCCGTTGCCCGTGAAGGCGCGGGGCGCCGGGGCGGCCGAAGAGGTTCCGGCAGCCGGAGAGAGTGCTCCGGATCCGGACCCCGACCCGGATCCCCGCCCGGCGGCCGGACGGGCCGAAGAGGTGCCCACCCGCGCCCCGGCCTCCGCGGCCTCGGGTGGCACCGGGGAGATATGAGGGCGTTCCGCCTCCCGCCCGGCACTCCAGGGTCCGCGGATGGAGCGGGGCGCGGTTGCCTTCAGCCGTAGCTCCGTCGCCTGACGGGCCCCACGGCCTGGGCGACGGCCTCGGCCAGCGGGCCGATATCGTCCCCGGTGAGCGTGGAGACGGTGAGCCGGATACCGGGCGGGGCGGCGATCCGGAAGCGCGCCCCTGGCGCGACGGCCCAGCCCGCGTGCAGCAGCCGGGCGACCGTCCCGGTCTCGTCGGCGACCGGCACCCAGACGTTCATCCCGCTCCGCCCGTGGGCGAGGACGCCCCGCCGGGCCAGGGCCGCGATCAGCGCGTCGCGGCGGCTGCCGTAGGCCGCCGCCACCTCGGCCGGGTCGATCGCCCCCGTGGTCCACAGCCGGACGACGGC
Organism: Streptomyces tsukubensis; assembly: GCF_003932715.1. Lineage (NCBI taxonomy): Bacteria > Bacillati > Actinomycetota > Actinomycetes > Kitasatosporales > Streptomycetaceae > Streptomyces > Streptomyces tsukubensis. The sequence continues at coordinate 1,097,990 of NZ_CP020700.1, forward strand.
GAGCTGGAGCAGTCGGCTGACCCAGCCCGGGCCGACGAACTGCCGTCCCTCCACCCGGTCCACGGTGACCGGGTCGCCGGTGAGCACGGCGGTCCGCAGATCGGGGCCGTAGGCCTTGGCCGTGGAACGGACGAACGCCCAGCGGTCCGTGCTCCCCGCCAGAGGGTGCAGCGGCAGATCGACGATGCCGTGCCCGTGATCGTCCTCGATGAGCAGGGTGCCCGGGGAGCGGGCCAGGACGTCCCGCAGCACCGCGGCGCGCTCCGCGCCGACCGCGGCGCCCGTCGGATTCTGGGCGCGGGCGGTGACGACGACCGCCCGGGCACCCGCGGCGAGCGCCCGGGCCACCCCGTCCGGCAGCGGCCCGTCGTCGTCGACGGGGACGGGGACCGGCCGCAGCCCCAGCGCCGGGACGAGGTCGAGCAGATTGCCCCAGCCCGGATCCTCCACGGCCACCTGGTCCCCGGGCCGCAGATGCGCCGCGAGTACGCGTTCGATGGCGTCGAGCGACCCCGAGGTCACGGCGACGGGCCCGGGCGGCACCCCGCCTGCGTCCAGCGCCACGCGGGCGAGTCGGGCCAGCTCGGGCTCGACGGTGGGCCCCCCGTAGAGACCGTGGTGCGAGGTCTGCCGATTGCGCCGCGCGGCGTCGGCGAGGGCGTCCTCCAGCGGGGGCAGCAGCGCCGGATCCGGATTGCCTTCGCTCACGTCCCGTACGCCGGGGGGCGCTTCGACCCGGAGCGCCCCCCGCGCGGTACTGACCGGCCGGGGCAGCACCCGGCTGCCCCGGCGGCCCGCCGTCTCGATGATCCCGCGCTCGCGCAGGGTCCGATAGGCGGCGGCGACCGTGTTCGGGTTCACCCCGAGGGTCTCCGCCAACTCCCTCATGGGCGGCAGCAGTTGCCCGGGCTCCAGCGCACCGTCGGCCACCCCGCGCTCCACGCTGGCCGCAATGTCCGATGCGCGACGCCCCACAATCCGATACTCTCCTAGCACAAACAGCATTATGCACTAGTGCAATGGAGTTGTCATGTCGGATGCCGCGCCCGATGTCGTCCCGGCGGTCCCGGACGCCTATGCCCCGACCGAGCGGACCGTGCCCACCCGCAGCCGGGAACGCGCCGCGTACGACCGCGAGACGGTCCACGCGATACTCGACCAGGAGTACGTCTGCCATCTGGGCTTCGTCCGCGACGGCCGCCCGGTCGTGCTGCCCACGCTGTACGGACGGGTCGGTGAGCGGTTGTACGTCCACGGCTCGACCGGCTCCCGCCCGCTGCGGATGGCGGGCGGCGAGGACCCCGGTCTCGCGGTGTGTCTGACGGTCACCCACCTCGACGGTCTGGTGCTGGCCCGCTCCGCCTTCCACCACTCGATGAACTACCGCTCGGTGATGGTCCACGGCATCGCCCACCAGGTCACCGATGCCGAGGAGAAGCTGGCCGCCCTGGACGCGCTGGTCGACCACGTGGTCCCCGGCCGGTCAGCCGACTCCCGCCCGGCGAACGCCAAGGAGGCGGCGGCGACGGCCGTCCTCCGGCTCGACCTGGACGAGGTGTCGGCGAAGATCCGCACCGGCGGCCCCAACGACGAGCCGGAGGACCAGGACCTGCCGTACTGGACGGGCGTGGTCCCGGTGAGCAGGGCGTACGGCACCCCGGTGCCCGCCGAGGACCTCGCGCCCTCCGTCGTACTGCCCCCCTATCTCCAGGGGTACTGAGCCTCTCCAGGTCACACCACCGGCTCCGGGGCCCCGCCCGGGCGGGGCCCCGGAGCCGTATCCGCCGCTACGCCCCGACGCGACCCGGGCGGGCTTCCGCCCGGGCCAGCCCCACGACCGCCGTGAGCAGCAGCAGCGTGCCCAGCACGGTTGCGCCGGTGAGCCGTTCACCGAGGAACGCGGTGGCCACGACGGCCGCGCTGACCGGCTCCAGCAGCATCACCACCGAGACGGTCGCGGCCCGGACGGCGGCCGCGCCGACGAAGTAGAGGACGTACGCCAGCGCGGTCGGCACCGCCGCCACGTACCCCAGCAGCACCAGCACGCGCAGCGGATCCCCGCTCGCCGGGAAGAGGCCCTCGGCCAGGGCGAGCGGCAGCAGGCAGACCGCACCGATACCGAACGACCAGGCGGTGGTGGTCACCGCGTCGGCCCCGCCGCCGCGGCCGAGCCCCCGGGCGATCAGGGTGATCGCCGCATAGCCCGCCGCGGCGAGCAGCGCGAGGAGCACCCCTGGGGTGCGTACGGTGCCGTCCTCGCCGCCCAGTACCAGGACCGTCAGACCGGCGAGCGCCCCGCCGACGGCGAGCGCCCCGCCTCCGCCGAGCCGCTCCCCCAGCAGCAGCCGGGCACCGGCCGCGATCAGTACGGGCCCGGCCCCGAGGGTGACCACGGTGGCGACCGCCAGCCCGGTGGCGTCGACGGCGGCGAAGTAGGCGCTCTGGAAGACGGTGAGTCCGGCACCGGCACCCAGGATCCGCAGCAGCCTGCGCCGCCGGGACTCCGGCCGGACGGTACGGACGGCACGCGCCGCTCCCGGCCGCCGCCGCAGCGCCAGCACCCCGAGCAGCAGAAGCAGTCCGCCCGCACAGCGCCAGAAGGAGAGGGACAGCGGCCCCGGCCCGCCCGCGGCGAACACCAGGGAGGCCGCCGCGCCCGCGGTCCCCCAGGCAAGGCCGGCGACGATCAGACAGAGCAGGCTCCGCCCGACGGGCGGGGCGGCCGCGCCGCCGGGAAGGGACGGCGGCACGGGCCCGGGCACACCGAGGGAAGGGATGGACGAGGGGTTCGACACGTGTGGTCTCCGTGGAGGAAGGACGGGAAGAGGTCGTCGCTCTGCGCGGGACGCGGGCAGCGACGGACCGCCCGGGGACACCCCGGGCCCGGTCCTCGTCGGAGAAGGGCGCCGCCCGCGCTAGCGGGCGGGAGGCGGAAGCACGGTCGAATGCATGATCGGGACCTTATGCCCCGGAACGGCCGGCCGACAACTCCCCTTCGGCGCCGGGCCGCAGCCCGGCCGGGGCCGGATCCCCGGCGTGTACGGCGTCCCGGGAGCCGGCCGGATCCCCGGCGCGGACGTCGCCCCCGGAGGCGACCGGCCCGGACGGGGCCTTCGGCGCCTGGGACTGCGCGATGAACGCCCCCGTCAGCACCAGCGCCCCGCCCACGATCTGCGGCAGCGACAGGTGTTCCCGCAGCAGCACCCAGGCCAGCACGGTGGCCACGACCGCTTCCAGACAGGCCACCACCCCCGCGACCTGCGGCGACAGCTTCCGTACCGAGACGACGCCGGTGACATAGGCGAAGACGGTCGCGATGAGGACGACCCAGCCGAGCAGCAGCCAGGCCTGCACCTCGCTGCCGCCCATCGTGACCGTGCCGCCGAGCAGTCCGGCGTCCATGGTCCAGGGCCGGGCGACGATCGTCAGTACGGCCGCACCGACCAGCAGCCCGTAGGCGATCACCCCGAGCGGATCCGCCCGGGTCTCCTCGTCGCCGCTCCCGTGGTCCGCCAGAAGGAAGTAACAGGCCTGGCAGCAGGCCGCGCCGAGGGCCAGCAGCAGTCCGAGGACGTCGAAGCTCAGCCCGGCCCACACCTCGACCACACAGGCCAGACCGGTCACCGCGAGCACCACGCCGACGGCCGCGGCACGGGTGACCGGCCGCCGCTGGACGAACCGGATCCACCCCAGGACCAGCGCCGGGCCGAGGTATTCGACGAGCAGCGCCACCCCGACCGGAATCCGGGAGATGGAAGCGAAGTAGAAGGCCTGCACACCGGCGACCGCGAGCAGTCCGAAGCCGAGCAGCAGCACCGGTTTGCGCCGCACCAGATCACGGTGCCGCCAGGCGAGCGGCAGCATCACCAGCGCCGCGCCGGTCACCCGTAGCCACACCACGTGCAGCGGGTCCAGCCCCGCCTCGATCAGCGGCTTGGCCGCCACACCCGAACCGCCGAACGCAAGGGCGGAGGCCAGGGCGATGCCCAGGCCGCTTTTTCTCCCGGAAGTCGCCTGCATCGGCACATCATGCCAGCAGCCGTCATGAGCGTCGACCAGGTGACGCATGTCGAGACGGTACGGAATCCGAGGGGCCGCAAGGCTCTGGCACCGCCGCCCGGGCGGAACCCCGACTGCCGTGCCCCGTCACGTACCGGACACCCTCAGGACGCTTCGGCGATCTCGCCTCCGGCCCGCTCCCGGAGGGATTCCGGATCCACCCCGGCACGCCGCAGCACCTCCGCCGCCCGGCACTCCGGGTCGGCCGCCAGCGCGGCGAGCAGATCGACCCCGGCTGCGCGCCCCGCCCCCCGCCGGGCGGCCTGCTCCAGCGCGCCGTCCACCGCACCGACCGCCGAGGGCGACCAGGCCCCGCCGCCGGACCGCGGGAGCGGAAGGCGTACGACGGGCACCGCGCCCGAATCCTCCACCGCACCGCGCCAGCGCAGCCCGTACCCGATGCTCCGCTGCGCGAGATACCCGCGGACGCGGGCGACCTTGGGCCCGGGGCCGAGCGCGGCCCGCGCCTCCGGATCGGCTTCCAGGAGGGAGTGCAGCAGATGTGCGGTGTCGATCTGGCGGTCCCCGTCCCGCAGGGCCCGGCGGCGCGCACCCGCCACCACCGAAGCGAGTTCGGGCGTGAGCCGTCCATTGGGGTCGGTATGCGGTACGGGCAGCGGGCGGGGCGATCGCGGGGCGGAGTTCTGCACAACTCCCACCTCATCAGTCAACGGCCCTGAAAGCGTCCCCGTCCGGGGCTATTCGCCCATCCCACAGAAGTTGGGCACACCTGGCCCATTACTCCTCCTTGCGGATGAGATCGCGACACCTTCCCACGGGGCCCGCGCGCCGCCTTGCCCGCGCGCGCCCCCTGCGCCCCGGATGCCTCGTAAAAGTGCCTCGGGCAAGCAACCGCAACCGGCGAAATCACGTCACCCGGGGCATGTTCTGGTTGGTCGCCCTGCCCGCAGCGGACGGACGGGAGTACGTGTACCGGGTGTACGCACCCGCCGAGGCGCTGCGCGCGGATGTGTTCTGGGCCGCCTTCCACTGCCATGACGAGGGCCCCCACCCCCGGGCGTCCGACTGCTTCGACGCCGCCGAGATCCGCCGCCACGCACTGATCGAACAGCACTGATCGAAAGCACTGACCGAACAGCACTGCCCCCTCTGCGCATTGAATGTTCGGGACGATCCGGCTACCTTCCGCGCACCGTGACCCGACAGGGAGGGGTGGCCGCATGGCCGAAGTCAGCGCCGAGGCCCGGATCGGGGCACCGGCCGAACAGGTCTGGGCCCGGCTGACGGACTTCGCCGGGTACGGACGGTGGAACGTCCTGCACACCGGTTTCCCCGAGGGTGCGCCCACCGCGCTGGAGCCGGGGGCCACCTACCGGGAGAACATGAAGCTCATGGGCTTTCCCGCCGAGGTGACATGGACGGTGGCGGAGTTCGAGCCCGGACTGGTGCTGGACGTCCGCGGCCGGGGCCCGATGGGGGTGAACATCGGCAACCGCTACTCGCTGACGCCGGACGGCGCGGCGACCGTCGTCAGGATCGCGGGGGAGTTCACCGGGGCGGCGGTCTCGCTGATGGCGGGCAGACTCCAGGAATCCGCGACGGCCGCGCTCAACGAGTCACTGGAGAAGCTGGCCGGGCTGGTGGCCGGAGGAGGCGGGCCCGACCCGGCGCACACCCCGTGATTCCGGCCCGGCCCCCGCCCGAGGCCGGCGCGCGGGCGGTTCACCGGACGCGGCGCGCGGGCTCGCCGCCGGCCCGCCCGACGGACCCGGCACCGAGGCCCGACATGCGCTACGGGTCCCGCACGCATCGCGCGGAACCCGTAGGCCCTTCTCCTTGCGTCCCGGCACCTCCGGGCGCCGGGACCGGTGTCAGTCGTCGTCGGCGAGGATGAGGTAGAGCTTCTTCCGGCTCTCGTTGATGACCTCGACCGCCTTCTGGCGCTGCTCGGGGCTGCCGGTCTTCCAGACCTGCCCGAAGGCCTCCATCAGCCCCCAGCCCGCCTGCCGGATCTCGTTGACCGTGTCCCAGTCGACCCCGCGGCCGACCTCTTCCCACGGAGCCTCAGGACCGGCCTCGGCCTCGGTGCGCCCGGCATCGGTGAGCGTGAACAGCTTCTTGCCGCCCTCGCTGGCGCTGACGATCAGACCCTCGTCCTCCAGCAGCTGCAGGGTCGGATAGACGGAGCCGGGGCTGGGCTTCCAGGCGCCGTCGCTCCGCTCCCCGATCTCCTGGATCATCTCGTAACCGTGCATCGGCCGGTCCCGCAGCAACGCCAGGATCGAGGCCCGTACATCACCGCGCCGGGCCCTTCCCCGGCCACCGCCGCCTCCGCGGCCCCGGCCGCCGCCGAACGGGCCGCCGAAGGGCGGACCGAACTGCCCGAAGGCCCCGCGGCGCCCTTCGGCGCCGTCCCGGCCCCGATGTCCGGGGCCGCAGTGACGGCCGTGTTCGTTGTCGTCCCGATAGGAACCCATCACGACACTCCTTCCATCGTTGATCCATCGCGATGCTTCAACGATATATCGGAATCTGTCGCCGAACAAGCTCACCGACATGATCCTTCGCTCGCCGCCCGATGTGCATCGCCGCAGGACCGGGGTGCGCCGGGGTCCTCCGGACCCACCGGGAGACAGGGGCCGCCGAACCGCGATTGGCCTTGGCGGCCGGGGACGGAGCGCCCGTACGGTCGCCCCATGAGAATCCGATTCGTCGACGCCTTCACCCCCCGGCCCTTCGGGGGCAACCCCGCGGCCGTCGTCCTCCTGCCCGACTCCCCGGCGTTCCCCGACGACGCCTGGCTGCAGCAGGTCGCCGCCGAGGTGAACCTCTCCGAAACGGCCTACGCCCACCCGCTGCCCGAGGGCACGCCCGACGCCGACTGGGCACTGCGCTGGTTCACCCCGACCACCGAGGTCGACATGTGCGGGCACGCCACCCTGGCGACCGCCCATGTCCTGCACACCACGGGCACCGCCACGGGGACCATCCGCTTCGCCGCCCGCTGCGGGATCCTCACCGCCACGGCACACGACGACGGCACCATCACCCTCGACTTCCCCACCGCCCCCATCACCCCCGCCGCTCTGCCCGACGGGGTCGACCGGGCGATCGGCGCCCCGGTGCTCTCGGTGCACGACACCGGACCGGCCGTCGGTGATCTGGTCGTCGAGGTCGCCGGCGAGCAGACCGTGCTCGCGCTCTCCCCGGACCTGCCGGCCGTGGCGCGGCTCTCCCGGCGGGGCATCATCGTCACCGCGGCGGCCGACGACCCGGACAGCGGCTACGACTTCGTCTCCCGCTGCTTCTTCCCGAACGCCGGTATCGACGAGGACCCGGTGACGGGCAGCGCCCACACCGCACTCGCCCCGTTCTGGTCGGCCCGCCTGGGCCGCACCGAACTGACCGGCCGACAGGGCACCACCGCCCGCTCCGGGCTGGTCAGGACCGCACTGCGCGGCGCGCGGACGCTGCTGACGGGCAGCGCGGTCACCGTGATCGACGGGGAACTGCTGGCCGCCCCCTGACGGCCCCGCGTCCCGGGCCGGGCAACCGTGCGAGGGGCGTACGGCCCCGGCCCGTACCCCCTCCCGCACCACCCGGCACCGCCCTCACGCCGTCGGCAGCCAGCCCACCTTCCCGGCCAGCAGCGCGTATCCGACGAACGCCACGATGTCGAGCAGCGCATGGGCGACCACCAGCGGGCCGACGCGCCCCCACCGCCGGTACAGCAGGACGAACACCACGCCCATCACCGCGTTGCCGATGAAACCGCCGATCCCCTGGTAGAGGTGGTACGAGCCCCGCAGCAGCGAACTCGCCACCAGCGCGGCCATCGGCGTCCAGCCCAACTGCCCCAGCCTGCGCAGCAGGTATCCGACGACGATCACCTCCTCCACCACGGAGTTCTGGATCGCCGAGAGGATCAGTACCGGAAACTTCCACCACACTTCGGGCAGGGACTCCGGTACCACGGTCAGATTGAAACCGGCCGCCCTGGCCCCCAGGTAGAACGCCAGCCCGGCGCTGCCGATCCCGGCGGCGATCAGCGTGCCGCGCCCCAGATCGGGCCAGGGCCGGGTGCGGTCGAAGCCCATCGACCGCAGTCCCCCCGCCCCCTCCCGGGTCAGCAGATGGGCCACCAGCAGCACGGGCACCAGCGCGGTCGCGATACCGAAGAGCTGCCAGGCGAGATCCAGCCACGGCCGCCCGGGGGCGTACGAGCCGTTCAACGTCGCAGCCTGGTCCTTCAGTCCGCCCGGCCTGGTCAGCGAACCGATAAAGCTGATCAGCGACGACAGCGCGCTCGCTCCCAGCGAGAGCGCCAGCACCAGGAGGAGTTCGGGCCGCAGCGTCCCACGCGACAGTGCGCCCTCCCGGGGTCCCTCCCCCGCACCACCGGAGGGCAGGGAATCGGCCACCCGTCCCGCTTCCGTCCGCACCGTTGCCTCCCGTCGGGCGCCACCGCCTGTTGTTCCGGCTCATCCCATCACAGACGGCGGCCGCACCGGCCGCGGCACCGGTACGGCCGGCGCACCCCGGGCGAAACCGGCCCGTGCTCCCACGACGGTACGGAGCCGGGCCCGGGGCGGACCGGACCGGCTCAGCCCCCGGGGCCGGGAAAGCCGACGGGCCAGGTATGGACGGGGTCCCCGCGGTGCATCAGCTCGCAGTAGCGCCGGGTCGTGGCGGCGAGGGCCGCCTCCCGCTCCAGACCGGCCTCCCGGGCCCGGTGGTAGGTGCCCGCCTGCCAGGACGCACCGTTGGCCCGCCGCTTGCAGCGCTCCTCGATGACCCCGAGGTAGTGGTCCCGGTCGGCGGGCTCCACGTTCCAGGCGTCGAGACCGGCCGCGGCCAGCGGCAGCAGTTCCTCCCTGACGAGGTCGACCACCGGTACGGTCGCGATCCCGCCGTTCCGCCCGGGGCGCGGCCAGCGCAGCTCGGCCTCGATACCGTCGCGGCACGCGGTGTCGAAGTTCTCCGCGGCCGCCTCGAACGGCAGTCTCGTCCAGACCGGCCGCGCCTCCTCTGCCAGGGCGCGCACCAGCCCGTAGTAGAAGGCGGCGTTGGCCACGACGTCGGTGACGGTCGGGCCCGCCGGCAGGACCCGGTTCTCCACCCGCAGATGGGGAACGCCGTCGGCGACCCCGTACACCGGCCGGTTCCAGCGGTAGACCGTGCCGTTGTGCAGGACGAGTTCGTGCAGCGACGGCACCCCGCCCTCGTCGATGACCCGCAGCGGATCCTCCTCCTCGTCGCAGATCGGCAGCAGAGCCGGGAAGAACCGCAGATTCTCCTCGAAGAGGTCGTACGCGGAGTTCACCCAGCGCTCACCGAACCAGGTGCGCGGCCTGACACCCTGTGCCTGGAGCTCGGGCGGGCGGGTGTCCGTGGCCTGCTGGAACAGCGGCGGCCGGGACTCCCGCCAGAGCTCCTTGCCGAACAGGAACGGAGCATTCGCACCCACCGCGACCTGCACCGACGCCACCGCCTGGGCCGCGTTCCAGACCGCGGCGAACCGGCCGGGGGTGACCTGGAGGTGCAGCTGTACGGAGGTGCAGGCGGCTTCGGGCGCGATCGAAGCCGACGAGCAGTTCAGCTTCTCCACGCCCTCGATGTCGAGGACGAACTCCTCACCCCGCGCGGCGACGATCTGCTCGTTGAGAAGGGTGTAGCGGTGGTCGTCCGAGAGGTTGCCGCTGACGAGATCGGACTGTTCCAGAGTCGGAAGAATACCGATCATCACGATTCCGGCGCCGACTTCGTTCGCCTTGCGATGGGCATATCCCAGTCCGGCCCGCAGCTCTTCGGCCAGCTGGTCGAGAACGCGTCCGCCGAGCCGGTGCGGAACGATGTTCACCTCCAGGTTGAACATTCCCAGTTCGGTCTGGAAATCATGGCTGGCGATACGCTCCAGAACTTCCGCATTCATCATGCGCGGCTGGCCGTCCCCACCCACCAGATTCAGTTCGATCTCCAGTCCCATCAGATTCCTGGGCCGGTCGAAGCGCTCCTCGGCCAGCAGCCGTCCCAGCCCCGCCAGGCACTGCTGGAGCTTCCGCCGATACCGCTGGCGATCGGACAGCGCGAAACTTTCTGTCGCGACCTTGTCCCCCATCGAAGTGTCCTTCCTCGGGTGGATTGCCACGGAGCGCCGGCCGCGGTCGGGAGGCGGCGGCTCGGCGAACTCCGGGACGATAATGCCCAGACTGGTTGATCCATAACGCAGCGGGGGCGGCCGGGGGCCGCTAGTGTGGCATCCGTCACCGAAGGCTTCACGCAGTCGGCCCCACGGAGGACCGGACGGCAACAGGGTGCAGCAGGCACCTAAAACCGCCGGGAGTCCGGTGAAAAATGCCGACAGGTTTCGGCCTACCGGCCGGGGGGCAAAACAACCGGCTATCGGCCGGAGCCCTCCCGAAATCCGGTGCAACCTCCCGTGGAATAAGACCTGAACCCGCCTTGCCGGGATCCGCGCGAAGCGCTAGCGGAATCACCGTACGAACGTGAGTGTTATAAACTCTGCAAACGGGCAGCGAGTTGGCCCGGCGGTCTTCCGGTCCCCCGAGGCCGCCGTACGCCGCGAACCGACAGCGCCGTCGGAGCCGACGGCACCGGCACCACTGACAGCACCGACAGCACTGTCGGCGCGCCGCCCCGGTTCACCGTGTCTCCCGAGCGAGAGGCGACCCACCATGCCGCTGCATGTCCTCCCGGCCCCCGCGCCTGCCCTCCGCAGCATTCTCGCGGCACTCAGTTCCCCATCCGCCGCCCTTGAGGACCGTCCCCCGGCACTCAGGTCCGTCCAGGGGCCCCTGAGCCCCGAGTCACCTCTTCCCGTACACGTTCTCGACGACCTCAACGGTACGGACGCCCTGGACCGGACCGGGCCCGACGGCTCCGGCCTCCGCACCCGTCTCACGGGCTGGCGCTTCCTGCTGCGCGGCGACGACGGCCCGGTCGCGGCGGCGGAGACCGTACTCACCCCCGACGGCTGGACGTTCTCCCACTTCTTCGAGGGCCCGTACCTCGGCTCCACCGAACTCGCCCTGCGCCGGGCGGAGTCGTCCGCAACCCTCTTCCAGCCACGACTGCTCTCCGTGCCCGCGCTCTACATGCTGACCCTGTGGCTCCACGCCGACCCGGAGGCCGACGCCTCCACCACCGCCCTCACACCCGCCGATCTCCTGGTACCACTGGCACCCGCCCCGCCCGGTATCACCGCCCACCGCCCGTACCGCGTCGGTGAACTTCTCCCGGTGATGACCCTGCGGCTGTCGCCGGCCCCGCTCCTCGGTTCGCCGGCCTGATCCGAAAGAGACGGCCCAACCCCCTCCGCCACTCCCCCCGCCCGGCCCGGCCCGCCCCCGTGCCGCGGCGGCGGTGCGCCCCGTGACCCCCGTAACCAGGGGATCACGGGGCGCACCGCTGTTCCGCCCGGCCGTACGGACTAGTCTGCTCGGGCCACTGCTGAACCACCCGAAAGGACAGTGTGGTTGGGCTGAACCATCCGGCCGGGTGATACGTCTTTCACCGCACAGACGAGCTGTCGGGAAATCCCTGCGGATCGGCGCTCGTGGGGCAACACTGGGATCGGACCGAGAGATACGGGGGGCGGCCATGAACACTTCATCGAGCCGCAGGACACTGATCACACCACAGCGAAAGAACCTGCCCATGTGCCAGCACCAGCCTTCGTGCCCGACATCAGATTCAGCCGACCGGGATGCCGCCCGTCTGGTGGCTCACCACCCGGAGCAGGGCTGGAGCCTGCTCTGCAACGGCGTTCTCCTGTTCGAGGACACGGGCGAGCTGCTGCCGGACGGGCAGATCATCGCACCGCACCGCCCGCTGATGACGGCGCGCGCCGCCTGAGCGCACCGGCGGAAACGATCAGGGGCCGGACGGTGTGCGGACGCACGCTCCGTACCGGCCCCGGGACCTCGGCCGTCCGTCAGCCTTCGTAGGCGTCCAGCGGCGGGCAGGAGCAGACCAGATTGCGGTCGCCGAAGGCACCGTCGATCCGGCGCACCGGCGGCCAGTACTTGTCGGCGGCGCTCACCCCGGCCGGGAAGACGGCCTCGTCACGGCTGTACGAGTGCTCCCACTCGCCGCCCAGCGCGGCCGCGGTGTGCGGCGCGTTGCCCAGCGGGTTGTCGTCCCCGGGCCAGACGCCCGAGGCGACCTTCTCGATCTCGCCACGGATCGCGATCATGGCCTCGCAGAAGCGGTCGACCTCGGCCAGGTTCTCGCTTTCGGTCGGTTCGATCATCAGCGTGCCGGCCACCGGGAACGACATCGTCGGCGCGTGGAAGCCGTAGTCGATCAGCCGCTTGGCGATATCGTCGACACTGACCCCGGTCGCCTTGGTGAGCGGACGCAGGTCGATGATGCACTCGTGGGCGACGAGCCCGCCCGGGCCGGTGTAGAGCACCGGGTAGTGCGGTTCCAGCCGCTTGGCGATGTAGTTGGCGGCGAGCACCGCGACCTGGGTGGCCCGCTTGAGCCCCTCGCCGCCCATCAGCCGGACATAGGCCCAGGAGATGGGCAGGATGCCTGCCGAGCCCCAGGGGGCCGCCGAGATCGGGCCGACACCGGTCGCCGGACCGGCCTCGGGCTGGAGCGGGTGGTTGGGCAGGTACGGCGCCAGATGTGCCCGTACGGCCACCGGGCCGACGCCGGGGCCGCCGCCGCCGTGCGGGATGCAGAAGGTCTTGTGCAGGTTCAGATGCGATACGTCGCCGCCGAACTCGCCCGGCTTCGCCAGCCCCACCAGCGCGTTCAGATTGGCGCCGTCGACGTACACCTGGCCGCCGGCCTCGTGGACCCGGGCGCAGATCTCGGCGACGTGCTCCTCGAACACACCGTGCGTCGACGGGTAGGTGATCATCAGTACGGAGAGTTCGTCGCGGTACTGCTCGATCTTGGCGCGCAGATCGTCGATGTCGACCTCGCCGTCGTCGGCGGTCTTCACCACGACGACCTTCATACCGGCCATCACCGCGCTCGCGGCGTTCGTGCCGTGCGCCGAGGACGGGATGAGGCAGATCGTACGGGCGGTGTCGCCGTTGGCCCGGTGGTAGGCACGGACGGCGAGGAGCCCGGCCAGTTCGCCCTGGGAGCCGGCGTTGGGCTGGATGGAGACCTTGGCGTAGCCGGTGACCTCGGCCAGCCGCTCCTCCAGCTCCCGGATCAGCGTCAGATATCCGGCGGCCTGGTCGATGGGCGCGAAGGGGTGGATCCGGCCGAATTCGGGCCAGGTCACCGGCTCCATCTCGGTGGTCGCGTTCAGCTTCATCGTGCAGGAGCCGAGCGGGATCATGCCCCGGTCCAGCGCGTAGTCGCGGTCCGCGAGCCGTCGCAGATAACGCAGCATGGCGGTCTCGGAACGGTGCTGGTGGAAGACCGGGTGGGTCAGGTAGTCACCGGTCCGCTCCAAGGCCGTGGGGAGGGCGTCGGTGCCGGCTGCGTCGAGGGCCTCGATGTCGGCGTCGACACCGAAGGCGGCCCAGACCGCGGTGACCGCGGCCCGGTCGGTGGTCTCGTCGCAGGCGACGGAGACATGGGCGTCGTCCACGAGACGGAGGTTGACCCCGCCCTCGCGGGCCGCGGCGACCACGTCGGCGGCCCGGCCGGGTACGCGTACCGTCACCGTGTCGAAGTACTGACCGTGGACGATCTCGGCACCGCCCGCCGCCAGACCCGCGGCGAGCACGGTGGCGTAGCGGTGGGTGCGCCGGGCGATGGACCGCAGCCCGTCGGGGCCGTGGTAGACCGCGTACATCCCGGCCATCACCGCCAGCAGCACCTGGGCCGTACAGATGTTGCTGGTGGCCTTCTCGCGGCGGATGTGCTGCTCACGGGTCTGGAGGGCGAGGCGGTAGGCCTTGTTGCCGTCCGCGTCGACGGAGACTCCGACGAGGCGTCCGGGGAGGCTGCGGGCGAACTTCTCGCGGACCGCCATAAAGCCCGCGTGGGGGCCGCCGAAGCCCATCGGGACGCCGAAGCGCTGGGTGGTGCCGACGGCGATATCGGCGCCGAGCTCCCCGGGGGAGGCCAGCAGGGTGAGGGCGAGCAGATCGGTGGCGACCGTGACGACGGCCCCGAGGCCCTGCGCCTGCTCGATGACCGGCCGCGGATCGCGGACGGCGCCGGAGGCGCCCGGGTACTGGAGGAGTACGCCGAAGACTCCGCGTTCCGCGATCTCCGCCGGGATGCCGTCACTGAGATCGGCGGTGACGACCTCGACCCCGGTCGGCTCGGCGCGGGTCTCGATGACCGCGATGGTCTGCGGCAGGACATCGGCGTCGACGAGGAAGACGCCGTCCTTGACCTTGCCGACGCGCCGGGAGAGCGCCATCGCCTCGGCGGCGGCGGTGCCTTCGTCCAGGAGGGAGGCGCCGGAGGTGGGCAGACCCGTCAGCTCGGCGACCATCGTCTGGAAGTTCAGCAGCGCCTCCAGCCGGCCCTGCGAGATCTCCGGCTGGTACGGCGTGTACGCGGTGTACCAGGAGGGGTTCTCCATGACATTGCGCAGTACGACCGGCGGGGTGAAGGTGTCGTAGTAGCCGAGGCCGATCATCGACTTCAGGACGGTGTTGCGGTCGGCGAGGGCGCGCAGCTCCGCAATGACCTCGGGCTCGGTGCGGGCGTCCGGCAGTCCCAGCGCCCCGGCGCTCTTGATCGCGTCGGGCACCGCGGCGGCGGTCAGCTCGTCCAGCGAGCCGTATCCGACCTGCGCCAGCATCTTGGCCTGGGCCTCGGCATCGGGTCCTATGTGGCGGTGCTCGAAAGGCGTTCCCCGCTCCAGGCTCCGGAGGGGAATGCGGTTGGCGGTCATACAGGCGGCCTCCTGGTCTGCTACGACCCGGTGAGGGGCACCCCGGCGGATGCCCGGGACGGCCTCCCCCTCTGTCATCTCAACCTGAGAGCTTCACCGGTCCGCCCGTGGCGGGGGCGCTCCGGCTTTCACCGTCGGTGAGAGCGGCTGCCGTACGGCACCCGCTCCACTTTCCAGAGTGACCTCGCCCGTGCGGTACAGGTGCCTGAGAGATTCCGGGGAGGATTTGCTCCTTCGGCGCCACCGTCGTCCTGCCGGTGGACTCTCCCGCGCGGGGTCAACAGCCGCTGCCAGCCTACCAGCGCACTCTTCGGCCGGAGTGGTTCGTGATCGCTCAAGTGGCCGACGTCCGCGTTGTGCACTTTCGTGGATTTTGAACGTGTTGGGAACAGCAGTTGCGACCTGTAGGAGGGACCGTGCAGACCGATATGGATCCGCGCAGCCTGATCGGCCGCAAGGCTTACGACCGCGACGGAGTGAAGATAGGAACCGTCGACGAGGTGTATCTGGACGACGCCACCGGGTCACCCGAATGGGCCGCCGTCCGCACCGGGCTCTTCAGCCGGGACGCCTTCGTCCCCCTGGAACCGAGCACGATGGTCGGTGACACCCTCCGCGTCCCCTATGAACGGACCCTGATCAGGGGCGCGCCGGGCTTCGGCGTCGGCCGCCACCTCTCCCCCGAGCAGGAGCTCCAGCTCTACCGCCACTACGGGATCGAGCTGTCCGCCCCGCCCGATCCCGCCGCCCCCGACCGTTCCTTCGGCTCGGTCGCAGGCGAGGAGGGCTGACCCTCCGGCGGCTCCAACTGCTCCGGCGAAACCAGCTCGGGGGCCTCGGGCGCCGCCACCAGCGGCAGCGGCTCGGAGGGGGTGAGCTCGGGATCGTCGACCCGGAAGGTCCGCACCCGCCCGATCTCGCCCCGGGGCACCTCGAACCGCACGGTGACCCGCCCGACGCCACTGCCCTGCACCCATCCGGGGCCGTGCTCCGCATGCCGTACGTCCTGCCCCGGGGACCACTGCCGTACGGCGCCGGGCCCCGGGCCGCCCCGGGCGTCCGGGGCGGCTCCGGGCGGCCGGCCCGGCTCCGGCGGGTGCCCGGTGTCCGTACCGGTCGCGTCGTCCGGTCCCGGGCCTGGGGCCACACCCGCGATCAGCCCCGCGGCCTGGGCGAACAGATCCTCCTGGGTCCAGTCGGCGAGCCCCGAGACCCCGACTCCGAGCAGCCGCACTCCCCCGGTGGTGTCCACCCCCTCCAGCAGCCGTGCGGCGGCTTCCCGCACCACCACGGGGTCGTCCGTGGGCCCGCGCAGCGTCTCGGAGCGGGTCAGCGTCGAGAAGTCGTACCGCCGCACCTTCAGCACGATCGTCCGCCCCGAGTGCCCGGACGATCTCAGCCTGCGGACGCACCGGTCGGCCAGCCGCTCGACCTCCAGCCGGATCCTCAGCCGGTCGTGCAGATCGGTGTCGAAGGTGTCCTCCACGGACACCGACTTCATGTCCCGCTCGGCCACCACGGGCCGGTCGTCGTGGCCGAGGGCCATCCGGTGCAGCGAAACCCCCTGGGCCCGGCCCAGCAGCCGTACCAGCTCGTCCTCCCCGGCCTCCACCAGCTCGGCACAGGTCGTGATCCCCGCGCGCCGCAGATGTTCACCGGTGGCCGGGCCGACGCCCGGGATCGTCCGCACCGACAGCGGCCCCAGCAGCGCACGCTCCGTCCCCGGCTCGATGAGGACCAGCCCATCGGGTTTGGCCCGCTCCGAAGCGACCTTGGCGATCATCTTCGACGCGGCCAGCCCCACGGAGCCGGTCAGCCCCGTGACCGCTTCTATCTCCGCCCGCAGCCGCTCCCCGACCGCGCGGGCCGACGCGGCGTCACGGGCCGCGCCGCCCGCTTCCAGATCGACGAAGGCCTCGTCCAGGCTCAACGGCTCCACCAGCGGCGACAGCGCGCCGAGCAGCCGCATGACCTGTTCGCTGATCGACCGGTAGAAGGAGAAGCGGGGCACCAGATAGGCGGCGTTGGGCGCGAGCCGCCGGGCCTGGGCCATGGGCATGGCCGAGTGGACCCCGAAGCGCCGGGCTTCGTACGACGCCGTGGCGACCACTCCGCGCGGGCCGAGCCCGCCCACGACGACCGGCTTTCCGCGCAGACTCGGCTTCGCCGCCTGCTCGGCGGCGGCGAAGAACGCATCCATGTCCAGATGCAGAATCGTCGGCGCGGATCTCACAGCTCCGATGCTGCCCTACGCCACTGACATCGACGCGGTGGACCGCCCGGTCATACCGCCCGGTCGCGCCGCCGTCGGGCCAGCTCATCTGCAGGATTGTGGCCGACCAGCGTCTCCCCGGTGTCCACGCGCTCGCCGTGCAGCTCGGAGAGGTCAGCCTCGACGTCGCGCCAGACCACCCCGACGGCGATTCCGAAGACGCCCTGGCCGCCCTGGAGCAGATCCACGACCTCGTCGGGCGAGGAGCACTCGTAGACCGTCGCGCCGTCGCTCATCAGCGTCATGCGCTCCAGATCCGCGAGCTCGCGCCCGCGCAGATGCTGAACGGCGGCCCGGATGTTCTGGAGGGCGACCCCGGTGTCCAGGAACCGTTTGACGATCTTGAGGACGACGACGTCGCGGAAGCTGTAGAGCCGCTGGGTTCCCGATCCGTACGCGGGACGGACACTCGGCTCGACCAGTCCCGTACGCGCCCAGTAGTCGAGCTGCCGGTAGGTGATCCCGGCCGCCGCACACGCGGTCGGCCCCCGGTAGCCGACCGTCTCCTCCGGCGCCGGCTGCCCGGCCACGCTCCTTGCGCTCCCGCCCCCGTGGAGCGGATACGGTCCACTCTCCACCGGACTCCGTCCGGGAGCCCCCCCGACCGCACCGTCGCCGCTGCTTCTCACGCCGACCCTCCGTCCTCGACCTGCCAACTCGACGGTAGGCAGTCACCAGGGGTGCGTCAACGATCGCCACACTCGGCACGCCGAGTGATAATCACCCTGAGAGTGGTTTCCCGTGCCCTTGTCCGGGGTAAGGCTAGCCGAATGGGCGGAATTCACCCGTCGCGGCGGTTACTGACTGTTGGTCCCGAAGTCCTCCGGGGAGATCTGGTCGAGGAACTCGCGGAACTTCTCCACCTCGTCCTCCTGCTCGTCGGGGATGGCGATCCCCGCATCGTCGAGGACGTCGTCACTGCCGTAGATCGGCGCTCCGGCACGCAGCGCGAGCGCTATGGCGTCGGAGGGACGGGCGCTGACCTCGACCCCGCCGGAGAACACCAGCTCCGCGTAGAAGACGCCTTCCCGCAGATCGGTGATGCGCACCTCGGTCAGCTCCTGACCCAGCGCGTCCAGCACGTCCTTGAAGAGGTCATGAGTCAGCGGTCTGGCCGGTGCCATGCCCTGCTGGCCGAGGGCGATCGCGGTCGCCTCCCCGGGCCCGATCCAAATGGGGAGGTACCGATCGCCTCCCACTTCTCGCAGGAGCACGATCGGTTGATTGGAGGGCATCTCCACCCGGACACCCACAACGTCGAGCTCGTTCACACAGCAACCCTAGGCCGTGACCGGTCCCTTTGGATAGTCGGGCAGAGCCGTGATCAGTCGATGCGCACGCCGAGGGCGGTCTCCATCAGAGCGGCATGGAGCCGTACGGACAGGGTCGCCAGCTCCTTGGCCGTGGCCTCGGCCCGGGCTCTGGTCCGCGGATTGGGATGCCGCCGCAAGGGTGCCACCACCTGCTCGACGAGTCCCGCCTCCCGGTCGGCCGCGGCCCGCATGGCCCGCAGATGGCGGGGCTCCAGACCGAACCGGCCCAGGTCGGCGACGAGCCGGGCCACCGTGACGGCCCCGGCGTCGAAGGAACCGTCGGCAGCGGCCGTGAGCAGTCCGTAGGACTCCCAGTCCGCCAGCTCCTCCGGGCCCACCCCGGCGGCGGCCAGCAGCTCGGCCCGTCCGATCCGGGCCGCGGTGGGCCGATCGGCCTCCGCCGGCGCCCCCGGGCCGGAATCGCCCGGACCGCCCGCGGAACCGTCGGCCGCATCCGGCTGCGGACCCGGGGCGGGCAGCAGCGGCTGCTCTCCCCGGGCCACGGCGTCGAGATGCTCCCGGATGACCTTCAGCGGCAGATAGTGGTCCCGCTGCATCCGCAGCACCTGGGCCAGCCGCTCCACATCCGCCTGGGAGAACTTTCGGTACCCCGATGGGGTACGCCGGGGCTCGACGAGACCTTCCGCCTCCAGGAAACGGATCTTGGAGATGGTGACCTCGGGAAACTCGTCCTGAAGCCGGGTGAGCACCGTGCCGATGCTCATCAGCCTCTCTCCCGCGTCGCCGGCGGCGCCGTTCCCGGCGCCGCCCGTCGGTGTTCGCAGCATGTGCCTTCCCACGGATGAACCGCGACGGCCGGCGATCAGTAGCCCCGCTGGCTCGCGTGGCTCGCGTAGAAGACCAGCCGGTACTTGCCGATCTGAACCTCGTCACCGCTCGTCAGATACACGGAGTCGATGGGCTCACGGTTGACGTACGTGCCGTTGAGGCTGCCGACGTCGGCGACGCTGAAGCTGCCGTCCTGGCCTCTGCGGAACTCCACATGACGGCGGGATACGGTCACGTCGTCGAGGAAGATATCGCTCTGCGGGTGACGGCCCGCGGTCGTCAGATCCCCGTCGAGCAGGAAACGGCTGCCCGAGTTCGGTCCACGGCGCACCACCAGCAGCGCCGATCCCAGCGGCAGGGCGTCCACCGCGGCCTGGGCCTCCGGCGACAGCGACGGCAGCTGGGTCTGACCGGTCGTCTCGGAGTCGTACGCCTCCAGACCCGAAATGGAGATCGTCGACGTCGTCTCCGAGGAGCGCTCGGGAACCACACCGGGCTTCAGCGGCGCACCGCAGTTGGAGCAGAACCGGCTGGACTCGGGGTTGCGGTTACCGCACCTCGTACAGACCGTCACACCCGCCATGGAAGGATCCTCCTGCCGCGGCTGCCCCCCACGGGGGTTGGTCGCATAGGGGTCGGAGGCATACCCCCCACCCGCACCTGAGGTCGATGATTCACCGAAACCTATGCGCCCGGCACCGGCAGGGTCAACTGACGACGCGCCCGGCGCGGGGGGAAACTCCCCGCCCCCCTGACCACCCACCTCGTCCCGGAACAGCGGCCGCCGGCCGCCCTGCTCCTCCTCCTGCTGACCCTGACGACGCGCACGGTGCCTGGCGTTGCCGCCGTCCTCGCGTGCGCTCTTGCCGAACAACTTCGAAAACAACTTCACGGGCGATTCCCCTTGACCGAAATAGACCCGCCCGCGGGGCAGGACGCACTCTCAACGACGCCTGCCGACCCGGACATCCTCACAACGTCCGTACCCACCGGACAGTTTCCATCACACCGCGCGAAGTCGTCGTGCCGACCTCCCACGGCTTCGTGCCCCGGTATCCGGAGCACCGTTCCCCGGTGACTCACCGTGCTGACGACCGAGCGTAGTCAGGCTGCTTCTCGGGTCGCAAGGCGTCCACGACGATCTTCTCCGAGCGGGCCACCGTGGCCGTGGCCTGCTCCTTCTCCAGTGTCCGCACGATCCCCCCGGGAATGTTCAGGGCCGGCTCCAGGTCCTGCGGCTTTCCGATCACCTCGAACCGGTACGGCGCGTCGATCTTCTCGCCGTCCACTTCGACGTTCCCACCGGAACCGGTGAAATACGTATCGGCGACGACGCGGTGGCCGTTGACCTCGATCGCCTCGGCGCCCGCGGCCCGCAGCTCCTGCACGGCGTCGAGGAGCATGTCCGGCTCCACCGTGCCCGACCGGTCGTCGACGGTGAGCGTGATGCCCGGTCCCTGTGCCGCAACCGTACCGGCGAGGATGCCGAGCTGCTGCTCCTTCTGCCGGGTCTGCCGGCGGGCCTCCTCGGCCTGGTCCGAACTGGTCTCCAGTTCGGTCCGCTGCTGCTCCAGCCTGCGCTTCTCGTCCTCCAGCCGCTCGGTACGGCTGTCGAGCTCGTCCAGGATCCTCACCAGGTCCTCCTGGCGGGCGCCGCGGAGCGCACTGTTGTCGCTGGTGGAACGCACCTGGATGGCCAGCCCCAGCCCGAGGACGAAGAGCAGCAGGGCGACGGTGAGTTGGGCCCGGGTGATCCGCGGCGGCCAGAGTCCGGCCTTCAGCCGCTGCCGCCCGGTCGGCCGTCGACGGTCCGCGGTACTGCCGGGGGCGGCGTCGGGAACGGCCGCCGCGGTGCTGTCCTGCTCGTCCCGTCCGTGCCCGCCGGGGTTCCGGTCGCTGTCCACCGGCATCACGCCTGGAAGACGTGGCGGCGGATCGCGGCCGCGTTCGAGAAGATCCGGATGCCCAGCACGACCACCACGCCCGTCGACAGCTGCGCGCCGACGCCGAGCTTGTCGCCGAGGAACACGATGAGCGCGGCGACCACCACGTTGGACAGGAACGAGACGACGAAGACCTTGTCGACGAAGATCCCGTCGAGCATGGCCCGCAGTCCCCCGAACACGGCGTCGAGGGCCGCCACGACGGCGATCGGCAGATAGGGCTCGACCACCGCCGGTACCTCGGGCCGGACCAGCAGGCCGGCCACGACTCCCACGACGAGGCCCAGTACGGCGATCACGATGTGCCCTTCCCTGTGTCGGTCCGCCCCTGCCCGCTCCCCTTCGGGGCTTCGGGGGTTCCCGGTTGCGCTGTACGTACGATCAGGCTCGGAGCAGCCGGAAGCTGCACCCTGTCCTCAGTGGAGATGCTGAAACGGATCCCGAAGTTCTCCTTCAGCGCGTGAAGATAATGTCCGTCCGCGCTGTCCTGGAACGTCGTGTTCAGCTTCTTGCCGTCCCCCACCGCGAGCACCGTGTACGGCGGCACGAGCGGTCTGTTGTCGACCAGTATGGCGTCACCGGCGGCCCGGATCGCCGACAGGGCGGTCAACCGCTGGCCGTTGATGGCGACGGACTCCGCGCCGGACTCCCACAGCCCGTTGACGACGCGCTGCATATCGCGGTCGCGGACCCGGCCGGTGTCGCTGAAGCCGCTGCTCTCGCGCGGTCCGTCACCGCCTCCGCCGGTGCCCTTGGCGTCGTCGACGACGAGTTTCACCCCGGGGCCCTCGACGTCCGTGGCCCCGGCCAGCAGGGAGACCGCGCGGCCCCGGTCGCCTTCGTCGGCGCTCAGGGCTTTCCGCTGACGCTCCCCCACTTCGGTGCGGAGTTTGTCGACATCGCGTTCCAGCGCATCCACATCGGCGGTTTCGGTGTCGATGCGGCTGATCAGTTTCTCGCGCTCCTTGGCGACCACGGGTGCCGATATCCGGGCCTCGGCGGCCCCGACGGTGACGATGCCGGCGGTGAGCACCAGTCCCGCTCCCAGCCACAGTTTCGCCCGGAGGGTACGGGGCAGCCCGCCTCCTTCGGCGCGGCGCGCCGCCGCCTCGGCGTACCCGTCGTCGAGGCTGTGCTCCATCACATTGGTCAGCAGCGACATCGACGCATCGGGGCGCGCGGGCGCCGGACCGGGTCGGGGACCGGTGCTCCGAACGGGGGGCTGCTGCGGCATGCCGCACATCGTCGCACGTCGTCGGCGATACCGCCGAATGGCCCCACCGACGGGTGGACGGGCGGCCCGTGCGGGGCCGCCCGTCCACCCGTCGTACGTCAGTGACCTGCGCTGTCGACCACGGCGGCCCATTCGTCGAGGAGGGCCTTGGCGGAGGCGTCGTCGGGCCCTTCGGCCCACAGTCGGGTGACGGCCTCGGCCGGATCGGGCAGCACCATCACCCAGCGCCCGTCGGTCTCCACGACCCGTACGCCGTCGGTGGTGTCCACCTGCCGTTCCCCGGCGGCCTCGACGACGCGCCGCATCACCAGGCCCTTGACGGCCCACGGGGTCGCCAGATCGCGCTTGAGCACATGGGCCCGCGGGATCCGGGCGTCGATCTGGCTGAGCGTCAGCTGGGTCCGGGCGACCAGTCCCACGAGCCGCACGAGGGCGGCCGTACCGTCGAAGACGCTGCTGAACTCGGGGACGATGAACCCGCCGCGGCCGTCTCCGCCGAACACGGTGGTCTCCTCACGGCCCACCCGGGTCAGATCGTCGGGCGAGGTCGTCGTCCACTCCACCTCGGTGCCGTGGTAGGCGGCCACCTGTTCGGCGATCCGGGTGGTGGTCACCGGCAGGGCGACCCTGCCGCTGCGCCGCTCGGCGGCGACCAGGTCGAGGAGGACCAGCAGGGCCCGGTCGTCCTCGATGATCCGGCCGCGTTCGTCGACGAGGGAGAGCCGTTCGCCGACGGGGTCGAATCTGACCCCGAAGGCGGCCCGGGCGGAGGCCACGATCTCGCCCAGCCGGACCAGTCCCGCCCTGCGGGTCTCCGCGGACTCCGTCGGGCGGGCTTCGTCGAGGCCGGGGTTGATGGTCAGCGCGTCCACGCCGAGTCGGCCGAGCAGGCTGGGCAGGACGAGGCCCGCGCTGCCGTTGGACGCGTCGACGACGACCTTGAGTCCGGATTCGGCGACCCCGGTGGTGTCGACGTTGCGGAGCAGGGAGCCGGTGTACGAGTCGAAGACGCTCGCCGGGAAGTGCAGGTCCCCGATCTCGCCGGGGAACGCCCGCCGGTACTCCTGCCGGGCGTAGACCCGGTCCAGCTTCCGCTGTCCGGCCTGGGAGAGGTCGGCGCCGCGTTCGTCGAAGAACATGATGTCGACGGAGTCCGGTACGCCCGGTGACGTACGGATCATGATGCCGCCGGCGCTGCCGCGTGCCGTCTGCTGCCGGGCGACGGGCAGCGGGACGTTCTCCAGGTCGCGTACGTCGATCGCGCTGGCCTGGAGGGCGGAGATCACCGCGCGTTTGAGGGCTCGGGCGCCGCGGGAGTGGTCGCGGGCCGTGGTGACGGTGGCCCCCTTCTTCAGCGTGGTCGCATAGGCGCCTGCCAGCCGGACGGCGAGCTCGGGGGTGATTTCCACATTGAGGATTCCGGAGACTCCGCGGGCACCGAAGAGATGGGCCTGGCCGCGGGACTCCCAGATCACCGAGGTGTTGACGAAGGCACCGGCTTCGATGGTCTTGAACGGGTAGACCCGTACGTTGCCCTGGACGATCGACTCCTCGCCGACGAGGCATTCGTCGCCGATGACCGCGCCGTCCTCGATCCGGGCGGCCCGCATGATGTCGGTGTTCTTGCCGACGACGCAGCCCCGGAGGTTGCAGTGCTCTCCGATGTACACGTTGTCGTGGATCACGGCCTTGTGCAGGAAGGCACCGCTCTTGACGACGACGTTGGAGCCGACGACGGTGTGCTCTCTGATCTCCGCGTCGGCTTCGACCTTGGCGTAGTCGCCGATGTAGAGGGGGCCGCGGAGGACGGCGTCGGGGTGGACCTCGGCGCCTTCCGCGACCCATACGCCGGGCGAGATCTCGAAGCCGTCCAGCTCCACCTCGACTTTGCCTTCGAGGACGTCGGCCTGGGCCTTCACATAGCTTTCGTGGGTGCCGACGTCCTCCCAGTAGCCTTCGGCGACATAGCCGTAGATCGGTTTGCCGTCCTTCATCAGCTGCGGGAACACATCACCGGACCAGTCGACCGGGACATCGGCTTCGACATAGTCGAAGACTTCCGGTTCCATGACGTAGATACCGGTGTTCACGGTGTCCGAGAAAACCTGGCCCCAGGTCGGTTTCTCCAGGAATCGTTCGACTTTCCCGGCCTCGTCGACGATGGTGATGCCGAACTCCAGGGGGTTGGGTACCCGGGTCAGGCAGACGGTGACCATGGCGCCCTTCTCCTTGTGGAAGGCGATCAGGTCGGTCAGATCGAAATCGGTGAGGGCATCACCGGAAATGACGAGGAATGCGTCGTCCCTGAGCGCTTCCTCGGCATTTTTCACACTGCCCGCGGTGCCGAGTGGCTTCTCCTCGTTGGCATAGGTGAGCTCCATACCGAGCTCTTCGCCGTCGCCGAAGTAATTCTTGACGAGGGAGGCGAGGAACTGCACGGTCACCACGGTTTCGGTGAGGCCGTGCCGCTTGAGCAGCCGCAGCACATGCTCCATAATCGGCCGGTTGGCGACCGGCAGGAGCGGCTTGGGCATGCTGGAAGTCATGGGGCGAAGCCGGGTTCCTTCGCCACCGGCCATCACGACGGCCTTCATGTCGGAAGCGTCCTCCTTGGGAGACGACGGCCCAGCCGACTGCGCTCGTCCTAGATCGTCTCTTTCGGATCAGGCTGGGCTCGCGTGCCTCCCCCAGCTACCGCTGGGGGTGCCCCCAGCCACCGCGCCTCGCCGCGTTGTCGTCAGTCGCCTACGCTCCGCGTGGGCTCCATCCTCCGCCTTGCGATTCACGGCACCAGATCCCGCTCACTGATCCGGCCTGATCCGAAAGAAACTCCCTAAGAGGCCCTCTTGGCGTCATGCGCGGCCGGCCACACTGCGCAGCCGCGCATCAACGAGGTCAATCGGCCGCTGTATCCGCCTTGACGAGACGGCGGACCTGGACCACATACAGGATCCCTGCCCACCAATACAGAGTTGTACCCCATCCGGCGAAGGCCCATCCGAAAACGGCGGCAAGTGACGCAAGCCACCCCGACCCGTCACTCAGGAGGAGCAGGGGGAAGGCGTACATCAGGTTGAACGTGGCCGCCTTGCCGAGGAAGTTCACCTGTGGCGGGGGATAGCCGTGCCGCCGGAGGATCCACACCATCACCAGGAGCATCGCTTCCCGTGCCAAAAGGGCCGCGGTGAGCCAGATCGGCAGGATCTCCCGCCAGGTGAGTCCGACCAGAGTGGACAGGATGTACAAGCGGTCGGCAGCGGGGTCGAGGAGCCGGCCGAGGCTGCTGATCTGGTTCCAGCGCCGGGCGAGTTTTCCGTCGAGATAGTCGGTCACTCCGCTGAGCATGAGGACGAGCAGTGCCCAGCCGTCGCTCTTGGGTCCACCGAACTCGGGGCGGAGGATCAGCCACAGGAACAGCGGCACTCCGGCCAGCCGGGCCATGCTGAGGATGTTGGGGATGGTGAGCACCCGGTCCGTCTGAACGCGGGTCTCCTGGACCTCCACCCGGGGCCTCCTGGGGAACGTGATGACGATGCCCCCCGACTTTACCGTCAGCGGCGCCTCATCCCGCACAGGGGTCGGTCCGGGATATCTGTCCGGAAATGCAGAAAGGCCCCGCACAGTGTGCGGGGCCTTCCCATCAAAAATTGTTCGGCGGCGTCCTACTCTCCCACAGGGTCCCCCCTGCAGTACCATCGGCGCTGAAAGGCTTAGCTTCCGGGTTCGGAATGTAACCGGGCGTTTCCCTAACGCAATAACCACCGAAACACTATGAAACAAACAAACCGGAATCAACACGGTCGTTGCCTCAGAACTAACACAGTGGACGCGAGCAAATATGGACAAGCCCTCGGCCTATTAGTACCGGTCACCTCCACCAGTTACCTGGCTTCCAGATCCGGCCTATCAACCCAGTCGTCTACTGGGAGCCTTAACCCCTCAAAGGGGGTGGGAGTCCTCATCTCGAAGCAGGCTTCCCGCTTAGATGCTTTCAGCGGTTATCCTTTCCGAACGTAGCCAACCAGCCATGCCCTTGGCAGGACAACTGGCACACCAGAGGTTCGTCCGTCCCGGTCCTCTCGTACTAGGGACAGCCCTTCTCAAGACTCCTACGCGCACAGCGGATAGGGACCGAACTGTCTCACGACGTTCTAAACCCAGCTCGCGTACCGCTTTAATGGGCGAACAGCCCAACCCTTGGGACCGACTCCAGCCCCAGGATGCGACGAGCCGACATCGAGGTGCCAAACCATCCCGTCGATATGGACTCTTGGGGAAGATCAGCCTGTTATCCCCGGGGTACCTTTTATCCGTTGAGCGACGGCGCTTCCACAAGCCACCGCCGGATCACTAGTCCCGACTTTCGTCCCTGCTCGACCCGTCGGTCTCACAGTCAAGCTCCCTTGTGCACTTACACTCAACACCTGATTACCAACCAGGCTGAGGGAACCTTTGGGCGCCTCCGTTACTCTTTAGGAGGCAACCGCCCCAGTTAAACTACCCATCAGACACTGTCCCTGATCCGGATCACGGACCCAGGTTAGACATCCAGCACGACCAGAGTGGTATTTCAACAACGACTCCACAACCACTGGCGTGGCCGCTTCAAAGTCTCCCACCTATCCTACACAAGCCGAACCGAACACCAATATCAAACTGTAGTAAAGGTCCCGGGGTCTTTCCGTCCTGCTGCGCGAAACGAGCATCTTTACTCGTAGTGCAATTTCACCGGGCCTATGGTTGAGACAGTCGAGAAGTCGTTACGCCATTCGTGCAGGTCGGAACTTACCCGACAAGGAATTTCGCTACCTTAGGATGGTTATAGTTACCACCGCCGTTTACTGGCGCTTAAGTTCTCAGCTTCGCAACCCCGAAAGGTCACTAACCGGTCCCCTTAACGTTCCAGCACCGGGCAGGCGTCAGTCCGTATACATCGCCTTACGGCTTCGCACGGACCTGTGTTTTTAGTAAACAGTCGCTTCTCGCTGGTCTCTGCGGCCACCCCCAGCTCACATCGTAAAGACGATCACCAGGAATGGCCCCCCTTCTCCCGAAGTTACGGGGGCATTTTGCCGAGTTCCTTAACCATAGTTCACCCGAACGCCTCGGTATTCTCTACCTGACCACCTGAGTCGGTTTAGGGTACGGGCCGCCTTGAAACTCGCTAGAGGCTTTTCTCGACAGCATAGGATCATCCACTTCACCACAATCGGCTCGGCATCAGGTCTCACCCTCAATGTGTGACGGATTTACCTACCACACGGGCTACACCCTTACCCCGGGACAACCACCGCCCGGGCTGGACTACCTTCCTGCGTCACCCCATCACTTACCTACTACCACCTCGGTTCAGCGGCTCCACCACTCCCCATCACTCCGAAGAGATCAAAGGCGGCTTCACGGCCTTAGCATCAGAGGATTCGATACTGGGCGCTTCAAAGCGGGTACCGGAATATCAACCGGTTGTCCATCGACTACGCCTGTCGGCCTCGCCTTAGGTCCCGACTTACCCTGGGCAGATCAGCTTGACCCAGGAACCCTTAGTCAATCGGCGCACACGTTTCCCACGTGTGTATCGCTACTCATGCCTGCATTCTCACTCGTGTACCATCCACCACTCGCTTACGCGGCGGCTTCACCCGGCACACGACGCTCCCCTACCCAACCCAACAGGCGTTGGCCCTATTGCTGGATTGACACGACTTCGGCGGTACGCTTGAGCCCCGCTACATTGTCGGCGCGGAATCACTTGACCAGTGAGCTATTACGCACTCTTTCAAGGGTGGCTGCTTCTAAGCCAACCTCCTGGTTGTCTCTGCGACTCCACATCCTTTCCCACTTAGCGTACGCTTAGGGGCCTTAGTCGATGCTCTGGGCTGTTTCCCTCTCGACCATGGAGCTTATCCCCCACAGTCTCACTGCCGCGCTCTCACTTACCGGCATTCGGAGTTTGGCTAAGGTCAGTAACCCGGTAGGGCCCATCGCCTATCCAGTGCTCTACCTCCGGCAAGAAACACACGACGCTGCACCTAAATGCATTTCGGGGAGAACCAGCTATCACGGAGTTTGATTGGCCTTTCACCCCTAACCACAGGTCATCCCCCAGGTTTTCAACCCTGGTGGGTTCGGTCCTCCACGACCTCTTACAGCCGCTTCAACCTGCCCATGGCTAGATCACTCCGCTTCGGGTCTTGAGCGCGCTACTAAATCGCCCTATTCGGACTCGCTTTCGCTACGGCTTCCCCACACGGGTTAACCTCGCAACACACCGCAAACTCGCAGGCTCATTCTTCAAAAGGCACGCAGTCACGAGAACGCAAGGCAAACCTCACGCTCCGACGCTCCCACGGCTTGTAGGCACACGGTTTCAGGTACTATTTCACTCCGCTCCCGCGGTACTTTTCACCATTCCCTCACGGTACTATCCGCTATCGGTCACCAGGGAATATTTAGGCTTAACGGGTGGTCCCGCCAGATTCACACGGGATTTCTCGGGCCCCGTGCTACTTGGGTGTCTCTTAAACGAGCCGCATGAATTTCAGCTACGGGGGTCTTACCCTCTACGCCGGGCCTTTCGCATGCCCTTCGCCTATCCATACGGTTTCTGACTCGTCCCACGGCCGGCAGACCGCAGAAAAGAGATCCCACAACCCCGCATACGCAACCCCTGCCGGGTATCACACGCATACGGTTTGGCCTCATCCGGTTTCGCTCGCCACTACTCCCGGAATCACGGTTGTTTTCTCTTCCTGAGGGTACTGAGATGTTTCACTTCCCCTCGTTCCCTCCACACTGCCTATGTGTTCAGCAGCGGGTGACAGCCCATGACGACTGCCGGGTTTCCCCATTCGGAAACCCCCGGATCAAAGCCTGGTTGACGACTCCCCGGGGACTATCGTGGCCTCCCACGTCCTTCATCGGTTCCTGGTGCCAAGGCATCCACCGTGCGCCCTTAAAAACTTGGCCACAGATGCTCGCGTCCACTGTGCAGTTCTCAAACAACGACCAGCCACCCGTCACCCCACCGCATCAGCAGTGAGAACACCGGGGCCGGCACCGAAGACACTCAGACTCTCGTCCGTGCCCTCAGACACCCAACA